>NZ_RQYW01000011.1 GCF_003932895.1 Leptotrichia sp. OH3620_COT-345
TCCATTTACAATTTGTAATAAAAATTCTTTCATTTGAATCATCTCCTGTTTTTTATTTAAAAATTATTTTTTATAAATTTTTCTTTTCTATCAACCCTATTTAGCCAACCTTTAAGGAAAACTTTTTGTGTTGGTCTGCTTGATACAATGCTTCTGTAAAACTTTCTTTGTAAGTCGTGGTAAACTTGTAAAAACTTTTCAGAATTTACGTTATTCAGGGCAAAAAGGGTGTTATTTCCTATTTTCCCGTCTGTAGCTAACACTTGTCTACCCTCTATTAAATTAATCGCCTGTTGTGCCTTTTTTGCTCCCCAGTTGCCAGAATTTACAATCCAGTCGCATATAGATAAGGATATTTTGTCGTTTACCACTTCATTTAACCGATTTCCTAAAAAGTATTTCTTTCTATAGATATCTTCAGCTATGGATATCGGCATATCTCTCATATGTCCCTTATAGCCGTATCTCCGAGCTTCAACTTCTATTATTCCATATTTTGTTTTCCCCCCGCTGTCATATTTATCGTTACTGTATCCACCCTCTACTTTAAGTAGATACTCAAATATTTTTTTAAATCTTTGTTCCATTACTCTTTCACCTCCTTTTCCAATGTTTTTATTTCTTTACTTAATTTAGTTATTTCCTTTTTCAACAAATCCATTTCTGCATTTATTTCTATAATTCTTTCTTCTGTTTCAGAAGTGTCAAACCCGAGCTCTTCAAATTCTGTTTTTTCCTTTTGTTTTTCTTCCAACTCATGTTTATATCTTAAATATTCTTGTTGTTTTTTATAACGTTCATCTTTTAAATATTGTAATTTTAAAACTTTATCTTCTTCCCATATAGTATTTTTCCATACGCTGTATGGATTAGGTTTTGGCACCGTTATAATGATTTTGCTACTCTCATCTAAGTATTGCCCTTCTTTTAATGTTATTTTTCCTGCTTTTGCTTTTTCATATTCTGTCATTTCTCTCAATTCTCCATTTTTATCAATAATTGGATTAATTAATAAAGTTTCAGAATATGCCATAGTTTCACTATTCCAATCGGGATAAAATTTTTCGGGACTTTCCTTAAATTCATTTACTGTTGTAATAACGGGTTGTGCTATTAACTCTAAATCATCCTTTTTATAAATATACATTACATTCATATTTTTACCTCCTAATTTTTATTAAATTCTTGCTACGGTTACTCCTTGTCCTGTCATTTGCAAGTTTCCGACATGACCATTTCTTATACTAGGATAAATACTTAAACTTCTTTCTGTGGCATTAAAGTAACATTCTGCAACTTCTCCGCCTGATCCGCCCGTTCCATTTGCGGCAGAAAAATTTAAAGTAACTGCATTTTTGCAAAACCAATCTGGGATATTTACAAATTTAGTTTCGTATTCATTTTTTACGCCAAGATTGGAAAAACTAATTATTCTTAAACTCCCAACAGAAATAAGATTAAAAATTTGTTGTGTTAATCCATTTGCACTATTTAACCTTACTTCCTCTTGCCTAAAACTATATAGGTTTTCTAATTTATCCGAAATTGGTTTGTTAGAAATAGGTTTAAATTTAGCAACATCTACATAAGTTAAATTATTATTACTCACGCATTCAAAATAATGTTTTGTACCGGTATCATAATAGAATTTTCCTACTGTTTTTGTTCCTATATCTTGAATATTTCCTCCAAATTCCAGTCCAATTATTTCTGCCAGTCTTTTTCCCTCTAAAACTGTATCTGATTCTGTTCCATATTCAGTAATATTTATTATTACAAATTGATTTCCGTTGTATGTTAATTCATATGACTTGTTAGGTTTAAAGTCTCCAGCCTCTATCTGCTTTAAAGTTCCGTTGTATTCTTTTAGCAACGTGTAATCAACATTATTTAGTCTTAATTTTGTTGTTGTATTTGTGTTTTTAGTATCAACATTTATTCTTAATTTTAAGTCATTATTTACTCCAAATTCTGTTAACCCCTCCAAATTGCAGACATAATAATCTATATTCAGATTTGTTGTTTTATTAGCCTGTAACGTATGCACGTTTCCAAGCTGCAATCCGTTATATATTTCTTCAGTCTCAGGAGTTCCGTTTTCTCTTATAGTTCCAAAAGCTGGAATTATATTTTTAATCTTAGTATCTCCTCTATTTGTATCTTCCACTTTATAATGAGATGGAAATTCAACTTGTTGTGCTTTAAATTTAGTTAATTTAGCCATATTACCTCCTTATTTTAAATTAATCATATTATCTTTTCCTAAATCAAATTGACCTAGCTTATTTCTCCCAAATCTTCCAAATGCTGAATAAGAAAAATTACAAACAGGATTTCTCTTAACTTCATTTTTAATTACATTTTGACCTAATGTTTTTCTTCCAAATCTCATTCCAACTATGTAATTATCCAAACATTTTAAAGTATTTACTTTAACTCCACCGCCAACAATACTATTTAAGTCAAGTTCATCAATCAAAGAATAATCATAATCTCTGTCGCTTACAAATTTGACATCGTAAAGTGCATGTTCGTTATTAGTATTCAACTCTATGACTGGAGTTAATCCTGTGAACATTTCTCCGATATTGCTTATTGTTTCTAAATTCGGAATTAACTTATATTTCCTCATAGCCAGTTTGATTCTGTTTCTGTATCTGTCATCAGTTTGTCCGTTTCTGCTGACGTTAAATTTAATGCCTAAGTCGTCCAAAAACTCTCCTGTCGCATAATCTATTAAATGCTGTTTCTCCAGCAAATTATAAATGTTATCAATTTCATCAAAAAGTTTTGCTACAGCTTTATAAAATGCCTGTACATTTTCGTTTTTTTTAAGCCACCAGGGGCATTTAGACAGTAAATAATCATAATTATTCTGCATACTTCGCCACCTCGTTAAAACCTAATTTCAATACTTTGACAAAATTGTTTCCTGATGTTTCTTTCAGCTTAAAAGAAACATCTATATTTAAAAGCTTTTCTGCAGAGTATACTGTTCTTATAAATTCACTTTCACATTTATAACTTGTAATATATTCTCCTACTTTCACAGATTTAATATATTCCTTAACAATATCTCTTAAATTTTCTTCAAAAATATTTACTCCATCAGCTTTTTGGAACTCGATTTTTACCTGTACTTCTCTTTTTTTCGGTCTATAAAATCTCACTTCTCTGTCTATTCCCTGATTATCCTTGACAGTTACAATAGTATCTCCATTCATTTGAATAGCCTGATCCTTTTTTTTCCATATTGCTTTTGCTATATCCTCATTTCTTCCACCGTCTACTATTAATACAATTGACTTCGGCTCTAGCCCTTTAGTGTCAACTGACATTGTCTTATTTTCGTCAGCATAGACAGATTTAACACCCTCTTGTTTTAGAATTTCAGCCCTTATTCCATCCAAATTCCATTCACTTTCGTTTCTGCTTAGAAACCAACGCTCTATATAAGCGTTATCTGTTTCCTGTTCCTGTCCCCCTGCTGCAACTTCATTTTGTTTAAAGTCGTATACGCCATTAACAACTTTAACGAGCTTTATAATGCTACCCATTTCCTTGTTTCCTTGTTCTCCTGCAATATTACATTCAAATTTAAAAGTTGTCTTATTATTCAGTGTTCCATTTTCCGAAAGTGTATATCTTGTTCCGTCGTTTGCTTCAACGATTACATCTCCTATTTCAAGAGAAACATTAAGTCCTCCAATTAATTCAATATTTACCGTTGCCTTGCTTTCCTGTTTCCTTTTGAAAAAAAACGGACTATTTGAAAGATGTTCATCTATTTCTATTCCCTCACAGTTCAGCAAATTCATTTTATCTGCCTGTATCTGCTGACGTTCCATCTTAACTCTCATAAGTCTAGCAACAGGGAACATAAGCATAAACCAGGCACTCCGTTTATCGTTAGAATGGTCATCTTTCAGTAATGATTTAAGTTCATTATTCAATATATTCATATTGTCCTGTACTGTGTTAACTGTTATTCTCGCCAACCTATTCCAACTCCTTCCATTAGCATTTTTTCATCATCTGCAAATACAAGCCCTATTTTCAATTTCAATTTTCTTCTTTCAAACTCATAGACTTCAACAAAGCAGCTTTTCAAATAATCCTTAAAATTATTGTAGATTTTATTTCTTATATGTTCTATCACTTCATTTTCATTTCCATGTGTTCCAAAGAGCTTTTCAAAGTTCAAGCCATATTCTGTGTCATAGTCTAGCTCTCCCTCTCTTACATGCAACATCAATACTATTTGCTGAATAACTTCAAAATACTTTTCTCTGACTTGAAAAAACTGTACATCTCCATTTTCAACATATATTTCTCCTGTTGCATTGTTTAGTTTTATATCCATAAATCACACTCCTACGGATGTATATAAGGAGTTCCGCCTTTGCTCACTCCACTATCAGTATCAATGCTTTCTGCTTTAATCGGTCCGCTTTCAATACTTCCAACTTTTAATTTTCCTGTTATTTCAGTATTTCCGTTTACAGTTAAATCGCCATTTAAAATAACATCTCCGTTTATCTCTATATTTTCAGGAATATCTACAGCAGTCAGATCAGTAGAAATCAAAATTGGCAAAGCAATAGCGTTTGTCAGATTATGTCTTTTGTTAGTATTAACAATGCTAGTTTCTTTAGTAATGTATCCGCTTATATCTCGACTACATATAAGCAGCGGAACAATATCTCCATCCTTAAAATTTAGCTTGATATTTATGTTTCTGTTTCCAATCTGACACATCGGAACATACAAAATAGGGGGCAAATTAACTTCCTTGTATTCAGCTACAGGCTCGACATCTACAAAGCCATTTGAATATACCTTTGTTATTTTAGCTATAATGGAGGTATCTATTCTTCCAATCATGGCTTTTAAATATTCTTCCATTATTTCTTTTTCCCCTTTCTTTTCGTCTGAACAGTTTTTCCTTTTTTGTTTTCAGACTTTTCGATTTGCTTTATTTCAGCATTGTTTTTCTTAATATCAGAAGAGTTATTAATTACTCTTACTTTTAAAGTCATTACAAAATCACTTATATCAGATATTTCAACAATCTGACATATTGTAGATATTTCATTGCTTATAAGTTCAATTAGATCACCTTTTTTTAACTGATAAATTAGTAAGCATTTGACTTCATAATCATATTTAAGCTCTTCTTTTTTCTCTGTTTTTTTATCCTTTTTAGTTTCCTTAGCTTTTTTAGAATTCTTGTTTTTTTCTTCTTTTTTATTATTTTTTGCTTTTCCCTTTTCCTTTTTTGCCATTTTTACCCCCTTTTTTTGAGGATTTCTTACTTCCTTTTTTAGATTTTCCAGACTTTGAAGTTTTTCCTTTGTTTTCTTTTTCAACTTTATAGCTTATTTCTTCAACATTTTGAGGCTTAGGTTCTTCCAGTAGCCCACTTTGATAGCTCAATTTAATGACTTTTTCAGTATCGACTTCATCATGATATATATAAATAAAATCATTTTTTGTTGTCATCTGACTGTTACAATCCTTGACAATCTGACTTATTTCATATAAAGCACTGCCCAATATACTTTCGCCTATGCTGTATACCTTGTCAGTCTTTAATTCACATTGCTTTACAGTAAATCCGCATTTACTAGCCAAATCATTAATTATTGTACTTGCATTAGTTCCAGGAGCATATGCGGAACTTACAAGCTTTCTAAAATCAGCTGGAACTTCTCGGCATTTAAGCTTTAAAGTTCCTTTTTCAACTTCTTTTTTAGTAATTATTCCACTTGCTACCTCTCCAATATCTGTTCCATACCCTGCAACAAGTCTGATATCGTTTTTAAGCTTGATTTTAGCTATTGTAGTATTTGTCAAACCGTGTATTTCAATGTTAAATTCATTCGGCTCTTCATTAACGGATTTATAGTTCCATTTTATTTCTACTCCGTTAATTATTTGCGGATCTGTTAAGTTGAAATCTTTTGGAAAAATGAAATTTAAATCTCCATCATCTGTTTCAATCTTTATTTCAGTTCTTTCTAAAAACAATTTATTCAACATCTTCTTCATCCTCTTCTATCTCAAAGTATTCAAGAAATACAGTTTCACAGAAGTTCTCAAAAGTGACTGGAATTTCTTTATTATCCTGTGCAAGTGGAACTATATAACAGTTAAGGAAGTCATTATTTATATTTTTATTGTCATCTTCCAGCATAAACCAGCCCAATGGTCTTCCACAGATAAGTTTTTCATTTTCAAGTAATATTTCTCCGTCTTCGTCCATTATGTCAACGTAAATACGATCATTAGTCTTAAAATGCTTTATTCTAAGTAAATAAATTTCACTACCGCTTTTAAATGTAAAGACATAAGGTATTTTGTTTTTATCTATTTCTATTCTCATTTCAGAAACCCCCAAAAATCAAAGCCACTGTTTTTAGTCCCTGCTACTCCTGTTTTCTGTTCTTCTTTTAAAATAGTTTTTTCAGATTCAAGAACCTGACCTTTTTTCATCAGATAAGCAAATTCAAGAACTTCAAAGTCTATTTCAAATTTTATAGCGGTCTGATGTTCATAGTTCCTTGAAACCTTAGTGATAACCATATCTTCTATTGTTTCATTTGTTGAAATTGTACAGAGTTCCTTTTTTTGCCATAATTCCACTATTTCAGCATACACCGCTTCAGGATTTTCAGTTCCAATTTGAGTAAGGAGAACAGAAATATTGTATTTTCTGTTCCCATGCGATACATTACTGCTTATCAATGTGCTGTCCCTGTCCTCAAGCGAATGCGTCTTGACGCTGCTACTTCTATCATCACTTGTTATATGTACCCATTCAAGTGGAATATCATTGATTTTACATCTGTCAGCGTCTTCAAAGAGTTTAAATCCAAATCTATTTTGAAAAAAATTATTTACTTGATCCGAATGAGCTAAAGCAACTCCATAAATTCCAGCTCCTGCTGTTCCTAAAAAACTGTTCAATCCTAAGCTAAATCCTTTTTCTTTAGCTTTGTTATATGCTATTTTACCTAATGAACTGTTTTTCATTGCGTTTAAATTGCTAAAATCCATTACTCTAACCTCCCATCATTGCGAAACTGTCGTCAAAAAATTCTCTCAAAATTTTCTTGACCTTTTTTTCTAGCTCATTGCCGTTTTCTCCTGTGTTTTCAATAACAATTGTCGGAGAAAATACATATTTATTGTTGTTGCCTTTATTCGTTGTTGAATTGTTAGTTGTTGAAGCCTTACCATTTGCACTAAATGTCTTTTTCATTCCACTCAGTCCATCTTCAAGTATTCCTCTCGTTGCCTCTGCTGTTGAAATTTCAGTACCTTGTGGTAAATTCATGAGCATTTCATGTCCTGCTAGGAACTGCTGACCGCCTGGAAGTTTAATCATTTCCGCACCTTTTTCAGCCACTGTAGTCAGTCCACCTCTCCAGGACTTAGCTCCAATATAACTTTTTCCTATTCCAAATCCTTTAAAAATATTGAATTTAGATACAGCATTGGAAATTTTTCCGCCAAGCTCACCTATTTTTCCAAACAATCCATCAATAAATCCTTTAATGCCATTTATGGCACTCTGTGCCACGCTTTTTGCCTTGTTAAAAGCATTAGTAAAGAATATTGAAATTTGATTGATTACTCCACCTATGGCATTTATTACTCCTGAAACAACTCCTAAAATACCGCTCATTATACTTGCAACAACCCCAATAATTGTTGAAAACACGCCAACTATCGTTGAAGACATTCCTATAAATATTCCTATTACTACCTGTACAACGGGAACTATTATTCCGAGCAATACCGCTCCTATTTGAATTATTATTCCTATAATCGGCATTATTGCCGTTGCAACTTGAATAACATAATTAACTATCATTCCTATTGTCTGCATAATTGGTGCGAGTAAAGGTGTTATCATAGTTAATGCCTGCATTATTATATTAAATGTCATTCCAAATAGATTTCCTATGCTTCCAAAATCAATAGTCTGGAATAATGTAGAAAAAGCATTTCCTATATTTCCTATTATCTGTCCTACTTGCTCAAAATTAATTCCTTGCAAAGCTCCGTTAATTACTCCTGCAACCGTTCCACCAAAAGCAATTAATCCGTTTAACGCTCCTGCAAATCCATCTGTCAGCCCTTTTCCACCGCTCATGGAGTTAAATATTCCCATAATTGTATTTCCGAGTGTTGCAAGTGGACCCATTAAAGGAGCAAAATTCAATTTAGAAAACAACTGTGTAACTACATCAAAGCCTTTACTTAAGTTTTCCACAAGCTGTATACCGAACTGCTGGACATAAGGTATCATTGCTGTTATTCCAGGAGCCAGCTTTCCACCAATTTGAATTGCAGCTTTTCCTATTTCTTCCTGCATATCACCCCATAAGTTTTTAGCCTGTTGAATTTTACCCTCAGGAGTATTTGCTAATGCTTCATTTACATTACCGACATTTCTTTCTAGTATCTGTTGCATCATCGCCGCCCTTTGAGCAGTATTTAAAGATTTGAATTGCTTTGCCTCATTATCTGTTAACGCAATTCCAACTTTTCTCAATGCGGCTAATTGTCCAGTACTCATTGCTTTTCCTATCATGTTAGCTGTTCCATAAAAGTCCTCGGCAGTTCCATTCATTCCTTTTTGGTTAGCAACTATATCGGCGATTTTAGGCATTAGCATATTAATCTCTTTGTTAGTCAGCTGGAATGTTGACAACTGTGCCTGTCCAGCCATTACAAGTTCGTCGCCATACACGCCTTTACTTTGTATTCTGCTTGCTTCTCCTTTAAATTCCTCAAATACTTTGTTCATAGTATTAGGATTTTTCTTATAAGCTCCTACTATCTGAATATTTGACTGTAGTTTCTGTTCACTTTGTGACTGTAGTTGATAAGCGCTAACGGATTCCTTAACAAAGTTAACTGCCGCACCTAAAGAAATTACAATTCCTATCATTCCAGCTAATTTTGCTATATTACTTTTTAAAAAATTGAATTTTCCAGCTAAACTTTTAACTCCACTTCCGACTTTTTTCATAGCTCCTGTAAACTTACTAAGAATTCCAGATTTAAAAGCATTCTGTACTGCCTTTCCAACTGCCTTGAAAGAGTTAGCAAGCGGATTTGCTGAAAAAATAATTCTATTAATTTTGTCTCTTGTTTTGTCAAAAACTCCTGAAATCTTTTTCCCTACAAAAGGAATTCTATCCAGTCTATTAATTAGATTGTTGACACCATTAGCATTTATTTTATTTCCAAGCCTTGAAATAACTCCATTTACCTTGCCAACTGTTGGCAGGACGCTTACCATCTTACTTCTAAGTTTCTGTATTCCACTACCATGTATATTATTTCCAATGTTTCCAACTTTCTTTTCAACATTGTCGGCAACAGGTAAAATACTTCTCATTTTTCCTCTAATCTTATTTATTGCACTGTCTACATTTGATTTTGCATTAATTAAAATCTCTAATTTATTTTTACCTGCCATGTTAATTACTCCTTTTTACCAAAATCATTGATAGCCTGTATCCATTGAAAGAACCTAACATTGCTCATATCAAGAACAACGTTAGGGTCTTTAATTTTATTCCTGACTATAAATTCCCATTTTGCTTTGATTAATGGGTTTTCATAGTCATCTCCTGCTATTTCAATTTCATGTTTAATTTTCTTTTCTTCTTCTCTTTCGACTTTCCCATGTAGTCAACTATAACCTCACATATCTCAACAAGAGCTTCAGTATCATGTTCGAAAAAGTCTACTTTTCTTGCTTCAACTGGTTTTTCAACCATTTTTGGCAATAATATTCCAGCGAAAGTTAAATAATCATATTTTGCAACTAAATCTAAATATGCTTTCTGATACATCTGTGTATTTTGTGGTTTAGTTAGCCTGAAATCTACTTCTTTTGTATCTCCGTCCTCATTGATGTATATTTCCTGACCTTTTATATTAAGTCTTCCCATTTCATCAATAAATACGTTATTTTGTTCTTTTGTTTCCTCAATTGTTTCTGTTCTTTTATCTTCCATTTTTTATATCCTCCTATACCTGTTCTTCATATTTTGCAGCCTGTACTGTAAATTCAATCTCGATATCTTTAGTATTATTCTTTCTTTCTCCACCTTTTTGTACAGATACCCCTGAACCTATTCCAACTACCTTGTTCATTCCTGTATTATCTATATATGTTAATGTTCCTAATTTCCCATCAGGATTTTTATTACATTTAGTTAAAAAGATGTCATCATCTGATCCTTTTACTGTTGTAACTTTAATTTCCCTTTTTGTTACTCTTGTCTGAATTGTCGGAACATTCCCTTTGATGTCAGGGTCTCCCATTGTGTGCGAATCTTCAGTTGGATTATTATTAATCTCTTTAGCTTCTTTTATCATATAAGTTCCTATTCCCGGGAAAGTTATAATTAAATCCACTTTACTTAAATCAACTGATTTTTCTAAAAAATTATTACCCATTTTCTACCTCCTATATTGTTATTGGCTCATCGTGCCATACCAGCTCAACTTCAATTTCTTCAATTTCTGTTGAAAGTGTAAAATTTATTTTTACATTTCTTAACACTCTATTTATATAGTCATCTACAGTCAGTCCTGTAGTTGCTGATGTATCTTCTATATTTGGAACGGTAACTTTAAATAAGTATTCTCCATTGTTACTCTTCGCAAATGCTCCCTGCTTTCCTAATTCTGTCATAGCTCTAATTAACATGTCCTCAATACTTGGAATTCCGTCTGAATCCATTGTTGTATTTTTACGCATTATTAAGAGCCTGTTTAAATTAGTATCAATAGCATGAGTTATTGCATCTATTTTAATAGTCTGGTCTGCGTGTGTAATTCCATCAGCACACCATGAGCCACTCGTAACAGCATTAAATCCAACTCTGCTTTCTGTGTAGTTTATAAATAGTTCGTCTAGCTTTGCTGACTTAGTTGTGTCATTACAGCTAGGCTCTACACCTAAAATTCTTCTGTCAGACCAACGCCCGTTTATACCTTGAACGAATGTCCATGCTGGCAGTCCAAAAATGTCGAGGTTATCTTTTCCCTCTGTTCCGAACATGTAATATATTCTCTTACTTTCCCTTATATTTTCAGGGGTCTTATCTCCATCTGTATTAAGAACTACTCCAAACTTTCCAGTTCTAGTCAGATATTTCGATAGTAACGCTATAAATGCCTTGTCATAGAATGCCACAACCACTCCATAAAATTCACCCTCAGGCAATCCGTTTAAGAATGCCTCATTAGGTGTTGTTTTACCTACACAAAACCATTGTTCAGGCTGTAATCTATTGCCATCAAAATCCTCTTGCGAAAGGAATGTATTTATTCCTTTATACATTAATGAAGTATTTCCAAAATCCGTTTCAACTTCCTTTAAAGTTGTGTATCTTTTATAGTCCTTGTCTGCCTCTTTAGTGATAAATAAAATTTTACTAAAATCTCCCATTACTAAAGGTTTTCTAGGTCTATTTACTACTACTTTTACTTTTTTTCTAGCCATTTTCTACCTCCACTTTTACATCTTTTATTAACTGTCTTACTCTTTCGCTTGTTTCTCGCCAGTTTATTTCTACATCAAAGCTGAATCTGTAAATATATTGGCTACCCTCAAGGAAAGTTAAGTCCTTTATTTCTATTTCATCTTCACTTAATCCAAAACCACTTCTGACAAGTTCGTGCCTTTTTTTAAATACTATTACTTCAAGCAATTCACTTGCCATTTCTTCTGCCCTTGCCTGCGTTGGAGCATAGAAATCAATTTGAAAATAAGCATAAACAAGCCTTGTTGCCTGTTCCTTAATGCTTTCTTCTGTTGTTTCTACAGTCCTGTATGCACTATAAGCTGATTTTGTCAGACTTACTGTGTGCATTACAGCACATTCTTGCGGTTTTTTAGCTATATAATCGTCACGTATAATCTGAAAGTCTACAAAACTAGCCAATAATTTTCTTAATTTCTCATTTTTCATTCCTGTACCCTCTCAATGTAATAAACTCTAAGCTTATCATGTTTCATATAATTTCTAGCAGTTGTTACAATGTAGCTGTTGCCCTCAAATTCAATGGTTTGTTTTGGCTCAATATCTATGTAACAGTATATTTTTTTACTATCTAGTGTAACCTGTATTCCCTGGTCAGATAGCATTTTTATATCCTGTCTACCTAAATTTAATACAGCTCCCTCGAACTCCTTGCTTTCATCAACTTCAACCAGCTCTGAATTAATCCACTCGCTAGTTTTCTTTGATATCTTACACTTGCTAAAAAAACGCTTTGGAATAAATGTCTTATGTGCCATTCTATACACCTACAATCTCATAAGAAATTGAATTGATTAGCGAGCGGGTATCTATAAGTGGTCTACTATGTCTTTTCCTCTTTATAGTTTTTGGATTAAGCGGTGCAAAATCTCCGTTCATTATCGTCTTCTTTATTTTCTGAACAACAAATGAACCCAGTTTCTCATATGCCTCTTGTCCTGAAATTTCTCCCTGTATAATCATTTCAATCTGCATGTTCATATATTCTTTAATTCTATTCTGTGCATTTTCAGTCCCAACAGATAATCTGAAAAATGGTCTTTTTGGAATATGGCTTGTTCCATATTCGTTAAATATCGCATAGTCCTGTACAGAAACTCCATCAGCACTGCCATTTCCTAATACTCCAACTTTTACAGCATGTGTCTGTAAATACTCCAGTTCCTTTTGCAGCTTTTCCAAATCTCCTAACTCTTCAACTATACTAGCCATATATCAACCTCGCTATGTTATTCAGCTTATCGTTCCTAGTTGTCAGCATATCTCTCATTGAATAAGCTATGTCATCTATCTTGTAGCTTGTATATTTGCTTATTTCTTCGTCAAAGCTATTTATAAAGTCATCTACAAGTCCGACTATTTCAAATTTAAGCCAGTCTGGGAGTTCTTTGTATCCTGCTGTATAAGTTATTTCTACTTCTTTTTCTTGCCTGTAACAACACGGACATTCTCTGTATTTTATAAGAGTTATAAAATTTGAACTTTTGCCATACCTAAAATTACGCATTTCTTTGTCACTTTCTCCTGATATAAAAACATTTGTGACTTTTATGACTGGTCTATGATTTAAATATATATTTTTCATATAAGGATAAAATTCAACAATTTCATGTTCTTCAAGCTCGTATCCAAGTATATTTTCAATGTGACCGACAACTGCCATTAACAAAGTTTCAACCTTAGCCAATTCTTCATCAGCTAAGGTCTTACCCGTTATTTTTTTATAGTCTTCTATTGTGATTAACATTCAAATCACTCCTATTTTACTTTCAGTACAGAGAACGCCTTAGGTCTTATTACTCCTCCACCTATTCTAATTCTTGTGTAATATTCTGTTGTTCTTTCGTTCACGTTTCTGTGCAGTTCCTGCTCAAATCCTTTTTTCAAGTAATAAGCATAACCTTTTTTAAAGTCACAAAATACAGCTGGATATTTCCCAGTGTCTATGTCTTCAAGGAACTCTTCAACATATACTGGGTATCCATTGAATTTCATTGTTGCTCCCTCTATGATGTTAGCCCACAAAAATCTTCCATCAGCGTCTTTCCACAACTTCATTTCTTCGTAAAGTTTAGGCGAAACAAAGTAAGCTGCCCCTTGTCTGTAACTTGCTTTCATTCCTGTTTCCAGTTTTACTAAGTCATCAGCTGTTACTTTTTTAGTTGTTGCTGACGTAATAGCTGCACCTGTTATAGCTGTATTTGTTAAAAATCCCTCAATGTACTGTTCTGTAGAAGCATTATATGTCCCTTTTACTGTTAAATCAGATAATGTTTGTCCGAATTCTTCTGATATTGCCTCTTTAAGTTCTCCTACCATATCAAAAGCACTATCTTGCACCAACTCATCAGTAATTGGATATCTAACCTGTCTATATCCTGCTCTTAATTCTTTATGAGTGTACGCCAAAGCTCCGTCTTGCGTATTCCCTTGTCCCTCTTTGACAATTTGGTTAGCTGGCGTTATATCATTTCTGACAGGTATTTTTATATAGTCACCACTACCTTGATAAACCTTCCCTTGCATTAGGAAATTTGAAACTTCTTTAGTTTCTTTCAGTATTTCATGTGATAATATAGTTGGAATTAATACTGTTGCCTGTCCTGTTCCTATTGCAGCTTTTTCTAATCCCTCAATGCTTTTATCTCCTGTTCTTAAATATTTTTCAAAAGCTTCATTCTGTGCCTTATTTACTGTTTCAGGATTTTCCATTCCTTTTCTCATTACTTCATCTAATGCTCCAGCCATTTTTTCCATTTCTTCACTTGATTTATTAAGTTTTTCTTCTAATTCAGCTATTTTATTAGCTTTTTCTTCTAATTCTGTTAATTTTTGTCCCGCTTTTTCAATTTCTTCTGTGTTTTTGTTAATCCCTTTTTCTAAATTTTCTAAATTCATATTTTCATCTCCTTTGTCATTTTTAACTGTTGTTACTGTTGCGTCAGGCACTGCTCCTTTTAATACAACACTCCCCTCAACAACATCAATTTCTTTTATTATTCTTGCGTCAACTTCGCCTTTATCAGTCTGTATCTTTCCCCATTCCCTTTGTTTCAGAAATCCACCGACCGACATTTCGTAATTTGCTCCGCTTTTCATCATCGAATAAACTTTTTGTGCGTCCTTATTTATCGCATTTCCATTTTCATCAGTAGACAAATCAAGTTTAGCTGTAAATTTAAGATTTCCTTTTTCGTCCTGATATACCTTTAATGTTCCAAGTTCTTTGCTCCATTCGTGCATATGCAGTAAAAAATAAGTTTTATCTTTATTTACTTTATCCAATGCTTGTTTATCGAAATAATCTCCGTAACTATCAATAACACTGTGAGTTATTAACTGTCCTTCGATTATTCCTTTTTCTTCTGTGTCTTTTTTTAATACCATTTCGACACTTTTATTAAATTTTTCCATATTCCCTCCTTTACACTAATTCACAATGACAACGTATCAATTCACTTACGTCTGCATTTAAATCATGAGGGCACATCATTCCATTAGAAAATGGTTCACTAGCGTCCTCAATTGTTACATTATCAAGAGCTAAATGAGTTGGTCTGTCAGTTTTGCCTCCTCCAACGTGACGCCATGTTTTTGGCAAACCCGCCTTTATAAGTCCCTCTAAATATGTTGTCGTTGATGTCGTTGCTGTTTCAGTTCTAGCTATTACCATTGCCCTTGTTTTTTCCATTCCTTTAACTTTTTCAGTTATTTCCTTTGCTATTTCTTTAATATTTGTTCCGCTTGCTTGTCCTTTTACAATTATTTTGTTAATTGTATTTTTAGTAGTTTGAGTTACATTTGTTACCTTTTGAGCCATTACCTTTTCGCTAAACTTCTTCAAAGTGTCGTTTTTAATAGCAGGAATAAGCTCTTTACTGACATTTCTATGAGTTACTAGAAAACTTGTTGTTTCATTGACTGTTTCAAGCATTCCTTTTTTTAGCTGATTGTATAACTGTGTGCTAAATGTTTCCCATGCTAACTCACTTATAAATAATTGTTCATCAGGATCTATTTCGCCTCTTAACTGTTTAAAGACAGTCCTTAATCTTCCAAACTGTCTTAAAATAAGCCTGTTTCTCATTTTCAGCTGCCTTTTTGCAATTATTTTTTTCTGTGAATTAGTCAGCTTAATTTTCTTCGTTTTCTGCTTTTTCGCCATCATCTTCCTCCTCAACTGGCTTTACATCTCCATAAATTTCTTTTAATGATGTCGTTCCTGTATTTATTAAAATATCATCGCCATTTTCGACAGGAGGATATTCCAGCTCTGCTCTTTTCTCATTTATGGTTAAATAGCTGATATTGTTCAGCCTTTCCATTTTTGTATTCCTGTCTTCTTTTAAAACCTCAATCTTTGAAGTATCAAAATCAATACGTTCGTTCGGTCCGAGCTTATCCTTAAATATTTCGTTCAGATGTTCGGCAATCTGTTCAGCCATTGGAATTATGTTTTCGGTATATAAATCCTTTTTAGCCTCTTTGTAGTTGTTGAATTTACTGTTCGTCCTATCTCCTATAAGAATACTAGGAACATTCAGAACACTGGCTGTAATGTTCCTTATTTCATCTAATGCTGTTAAAAAGTCAAAATCTCTCGGTGTAAAATCTCCGTTCCTTATGTCAATATCTGTTCCATCTAATATAAGAGGAACTCCTGTATTCTTTGCACCTGATTTTTCTTTTATATCTTCCATAAGTTCCTGTTTCTTTTTAGGACTAAGAAACTGTTTAACCAGTGCTATTATTTCCCTTTTACCACCATTCTTCAATATTCCAACGTTCCAGGCTGTAATATAACAATAATATGCATGTAGCATTGTTAATGACTTGACTTTGCTTATTCCGTGCCCTGCACCAGCAACATTGTCATATATATTAATGCTTTTAATATATGTGAACTGTTCCAGCTGTTTTCCTGTGTATTCTTTCATTCCTATTCTTATTCTTTTTATTCCATTCAGAACGTTTTGGTCGTCATATTCAACTGTATACGTTCCTTTTTTTAAAAGAATAATTTCAGATTTTGTGAATAAATCTTGCCTTAACACAAGTAATTCGCCATATATTATGTAGTAGAGCGAAAAATAATTAATCAGCTGATCCGTATTTAATATTTTTGACGGACTTCTTATTGTCCTGTTGACATAACTATCTTTAACTTCTGTTATATTATCGTTGTGTCCTTTCTTGTAAGTACTCCACACAAGATTGTTGATAGCCTCGTTAATCCTAGTTATTGCACTTGATGTAAAAGGATTGTCATATAATTCATTCAAAAACTTCTCACTGTCCTGCTTATAAAATCCGTCAAATATTCTCCCAAACTCATTTATAGAAATTATTTGCTGTTTATTTTTTCTTAAAAAATTTAAACCAAACAATTTATTCCTCCTTTCTTTTATAGTAGTCTTTATTTAAAATGTACGGAGTGTATTCACTTATTCCGTATTTGATAGCGTCAAACGTGTGTGGGTCAATGTTAAATGGTTTTTGTGTCTTCGGATTTTTAGAAATAAGTCCGTTTTTATCCAAATACCATTTCATTTCTGTTAATTCTCTGTATGTATTCGGACACACATTTTTATCAATAAATATATTTCTGAAAGACTGTATTTTCTTAACTCCTGACTTGCTTACATCGGCTGTCTTTTTAACAGCATTAATCAAAAGACCATTCACGTTGTAGAAAGCTATCGCTTTAGGCTCTGCACTGTCCGCATATATAACTTCGCTCTCTTCAATCATTTTTTGTATTATTTCCGTTTCTAACATTTCAGGATCTGTTAACTTATTCTGATAAAATTCCTCATAAATGTACAGGTCATTCAATTCTTCATCAATTACCATTCTTACAATCGCGTTATAAGAATGCTCAAATCCAAAATCAAAGCCTGTGTACCTGTTCCATTTATCAGCAATTATTTTTTCTATTCTCTGCTGATCCATATGTCTGATGTTTCTAAAAATGTTCTGCCCTGAACTTCCAAATCTTCCCAGTGTCTTTATCGCCCGTTGGAAATCATCTGTTTCGTTTTCCAGCAATGCTATAAAGTCATCAGGAAGAAATTTATTGTCGCTGTATACTGAATGATGTAGATATATATTTTCACTGTATACTTTCCCACTTTTTAATTTTGTTTCTTCAACTATATTTATAATTCTTTCGTTGTATAAATCCAGTTCAGTCTTTCCAGCTTTATCGAGTATTGACATAAGGTATTTATATGTCCACACTCCATACTCATTTGGATTAGTAGTGAGTATAATTACGTTCCTGTTTCTTACTGAACGCAATCTCGCTTTAAGTTCCTTAAATGATTTGAAATCAATCTCGTCTGACTCTTCTATCCAGATTGTGTCAATATCTTTGATTGACTTTATCTTCCTTACATCATCTAATCCTCTAAAAATAAATTCACTGCCTGTTATCGTGCATTTAATGCTTAAAGGACTTGTTGTTCTATAGAAGTAGTTATTTAATTCTAACGTTTCAATACTACTTTCCAAGTCTGCAAAACAACTCCCTCTTAAATTCTCTTTTACCTGTCTGACTACTAATATCTTTCTTTTTTCCATAGCAGACATTATTATCAATTTAAGCGCAGCGTTATATGACTTACCGCTTCCATAGCCACCTAGTAAAAAATAAACGCTCTTCTCATTATCTTTGATAAATTCCTTAAAGTGCTTATTGATTTCAGTTTTTATTCTCATACTTCAATCAACTCAATTTCTATTTTCGTATCTTCATTGTTGATTTTATTCTTACTCTTTTCAACTTCTATTTTCTCCAGCTGTAGCTCCTCATTTGAAAGTTGCTGGTCTATTTCCAGAAGCTCGAATGAAGTCAAAAGTTTCCCTGTTCTTATTAAATCGTTTCCCATTGATTTAATATTGTCATATATCTTTTTTATATCATTAATTTTTTTAACATCTGTTTCCCCTTTTATTTCCTTTAAAGCATTTATAAGTATGTTCCTTTTACTTATTTCAATATTCTTTAACAAGTTTTCTAAATCGGGATACACTTCATCTATTATCTTATCAAGATACTTTTCGGTGCGTTCCAGTCTTAGACATCTTGCATTCTTAGACTTTCTATAATAAGTAGTGTGTGAAATACCGTTTTCTTTCATTATTTCTTCTTTATTTTTACCGTCTAAGACATCTTGAATTATTTTTATTTCTTTTTCATTTGCACCCTTTATCTTTTGGGGTGCATTTTTTCTCTTAGGGGGTGCATTAGTTGAGGGTGCATTCTTTTGTTTTTTTTTCCAGTTACCCCTTTTTCTCCAACTCTTAATCGTATTTATGCTTATGTTGTATTTTTGGGATAACTCTGTTACTCCTGCACCGTTCTCGTATTCCTTCCTTAATAGATCTCTTAAGTCCTGTTTATCCATTTTTATATTCTTCCCAATTTACAGTTTTTCCGTTTATTTTTACTTCTTCCTCTCCTGTAAATCTTAAGTATCTTTCTATTATTACTTGCACCCACTTAGGTTCTAATTCCATTAAATATGCTTTTCTATTTAGTTGCTCACAGGCTAATAATGTACTCCCACTACCACCGAACAAATCCAACACTATCTCATTTTCTTTTGTCGTGCTTTCAATGGCGATCGCTGATAACTTAACAGGCTTTTGAGTCGGGTGAACATAATTTATTGAAGCGTCTTTGCTCACTGTCCATACACTGCCTATCCTTTTTTCAGTTAAATCAGTGTGCTTTATTACCTGCACATTCTCATAACCTAATTTTTTCAATGCTAAGTATCGCCCGTGTCCTGCAAGTATCATATTGTTTTCATCAATTATGATAGGGCTTATGTCATTTATATTTATTTTTTCTATTTTCATTTTTCCTCCAAATTTAAACTTTCCCACCAACCACAACCGTTTATTTTTTTATTACTTCTTAAACTCTTTATATTAATTCAGGAAGGAACTAAATAAAAATGACCGTAATTATAAAATCAAGGTTTTACCCTTAACTCTATAAATACGGTCATCTTAATATTCATGTACTCAATATTTATAATTTATTCAATTGTTTTGGAATATCCACAATTAGGTTGCCTTATTATTCGCATACTCTTTCTTATATTGTGCCGTTTCCGTCTTCTGTATTGTTACTGTTCCATTTGGTTTTCTTTCAATAATAACACTTCCAACTTTATTACTTTTTAAAAACTCTTCTATTTCCTTGAATTCTTTGTTTATACTCATTTTTACCTCCTTATTATACCCTATTTTTTGTGTTTTTTCAATACTTTTGATTAATTTTGCAAACAAAAATACCCGTTTACTTGGTCTTTTCCTCACTTAATTCTTTTATCTTTTTTTGTATAAATTCCAAAAATTTTTCTTCTCTTTTGGTAATTTCTCTATCACAAACTCTTTCTTTAGATGTCAGGTCTATAATATTATTGTATTTATTTTTCAATATTATATTTGCTTTTTCGGTATATCCAAATATAATTTGATTTTTCAATGTAAAAACATTTTCCTCTATCAATTTGCTTATATTTTTTTTATTTGATATATCCATTTCATCTTTTATTATTGTATCTAATACAAATGGTACTTTCACAATAGAACTTTCATCTAATAATTTCCAATAAACAAAATAAATTGACATGTAATATAAATTTTTAGCCGCCCCAGTATCAGGCATTTTTGAAAAGTCTAAAAATTTATCTTTCATTTGTCCCAAATCTATTTTTTCAAACAATAAATTTATTTCATCTAGCAATATATTAAATTTATTTTTATATTCTGCAGTTAAACTTTTCGTTTTATTTTTTTCTTCTCTGATTTTTTTGCTCAATTCATTTATTTCAATTTGAATTGAGCTGTTTTCTTTTTTAAAATTATTTAAAAACTCATTTATTTTTTTTGTTCCTTCTATTTTACTTTTACTTTCTATCACTTCCTTTAAAGATATATTTTCTTTTTTAGTTTTTAAAATTCCCTCAATTTTAAAGAGTTCTTTTTTTATATTTTCATTTTCCTGCGTGTACTTTTTCAATTTTTTTGTTAATTCTTCTTTTTCTTTTATTTGTAATTCGTATATTGAAAAAATAGAATACATATTTTTTTCTATATCATATTTTTTTAAAAACATTTCTTGATTTATTTTTGAATTGCAAGTTTTACAAACAAATTTTTCAGTTTTTTTATTTTTTTCTTTCAAATCTGAATAAATTACTTCCAATTCCCTGATATCTAAATCAATATCCTGTATCTTTTTAGTTGTATCAAATATTTTATATTTAACTATATTTTCTTCTTTATAAATCTTTTTCAAATTTTTTTCCAGCTCTTTAATTTCAAATTCAAAATCATTAATGTCTAATGATATTTTATTTTCTTCATTATAATTTAAAATTTTTTGGCTGTATTCTAATTTTTCTATATTCTGCTTTAAGCTATCAGATTTTCTTTTTAAATCACTCTCTTTTAAAATCAATTCATTGATAAAATCATTGCTTATTCCCAAATAATATGAAAGTATTTTTTCTAATTCTTTTTTTGCATACATGTTATAATTTTTATGATTATTGTAAAAAATTTTACCATCCCATGAAGAATCTTGATCTAAATAGTTATACATCAAAATATCTGTAGGATATGGAATCACTTCACTATTTGCTTTAGATAAACTCAATTTCAATTTTATGTTTAAACACTTTAATATTTTTTCTCTATATTCTGATAACTTCATTATTTTATTATTTAAAATAAAATATTCTCTAAATCTCTTTAATGAATATTCTTTCCCATTTATAGTAATACTTAATTCAAATATCATCCCATTCACTTTGAAATTAGTAGACCAGTTTTTTATTTCATATCCTAAACAATACATTATAGATTTTATTAAACTTGATTTTCCAGAACCGTTTCCTCCATTTATAATATTTACACCTTCTGAAAAAAAATATTCCCCAAATTTTTTGCTCTCTAACTCTATAATTTTTATTCTCTTAATTTTTATTTCCATACTTCAGTCACCTTTTCCGAATATTTTAAAATTATGTATGCTCCTATAAAATACTTATCTTTTTTTATTGTCAACTCTATTCTTTTGATTTCATCTTCTAAATAATTATAAAATCTTTTTTCTCCAATTTCTAATAATTCAATATTTTCAAATTCCTTTTCATAAATTTCTTTTCTTGTTCTGATTTCAATTATAGACTTATAATATTTATTTTTTACAATACTATTTGTTTTATTTTCTATAATCTCTAAATTCTTTTCTATCTCTTTTTGAAGTAAATTCTGCTTTTCTATTTTTTTAAAATATGTATTATCAAGATATTGATTTATATCATTTTCAATAGCGGAGTACTGGTAAATTACACCAACAAGGCTATCGAAACTTTCGCTATCAAATTCAATTTTTTTATATCTGACTTTACTAATCCCAATATATATTTTTTTGCATTATCATGTTTTTCAGAAAAAGGAAGTTCTTGTAATATTATTTTTTTTATATCTATCTCTTTCTCTTTCAATGACTTTAAAACTTCCTTATTCTTTTCTATATGCCTGCATTCTTCTCCTATTCCTAGATCTATACATTTTTCTAAGTTTTCAAAATTTGAAAATGCTTTAATCGGAAAACAAATCTTATAACAGTCATACGTTTTATCCGATATCAATTTTTGAAATATTGATAATTTTTCTTTATCAGATGTTTTTAATATTTTATTTAATGTTAATCCTTTTTTAGAGCTTTTGACTTGTATTTTATACCTAATACTATCTAGCAAATGTATTTCTATATCATCATTCTTTTCAAATCCTATTTTAAATGATTTATCATTCTTATATAAAACTAACATATAATATATTCCAGCATAGCTTTGAAAATTATATCCTTTAATAGCATTTTTTCCTCCATCTTCATATTTCAGATAATCTTTTTCCAAATCACTCATAATTCACCTCGGCTGTATAACAATTATTATTTTATATTATACCCCAAAATGTTTCTTTTTAAAACAAAAAATATTCAATTCCCATTGTCCTATTTTATTTATTTTTTCACTATTAACCCATCGTAGTAGCCCTCTTTGAGCCGTTTCCTAAATAATTTAAAGTGATTCGGATATACAGGAAGTAGTTCATATACTAATTGGGGATTAAGCCATACTCCTGATAAATACCATTTATTCTCAAAATCTTTTTCAGAAATCGAATGTCTCTCAGAATGATGTTCTCTACACAAAGTCATAAATCTTGTCTGTAAACCATCATCAAACTCATAACCGCCTATTGTATTTACATTATCGTAATGCTCAAGGTCAACTGTATTATATTCATCATGTTTTTTACCACATATACAACAGGTACGTTTTCTTAAACAAGCTATAATGTATCTTTCAGTCATTTTATCAATTTCCAAAATATGCCTGTATCTTTTGTCCTGTTTCCCAAGAATATATAAATTAATTCCTAAGTCCAAAGCCTGCTCTATAATGAAAGATATAAATTCATTTGCCGTTTCCATATCACAACAGGAAGTAGAAAAATTTAACTGATCCGTTGAAATAGAAAACTGTTCTTTCATAACTTCTTTTATTTCAATTAATGTATATCCTAATTCATCTCCAAACTGTTTTAAAAGTACATGTATAAGTCCGTTTTGTGCAGCAGATAATTTTTTTATCGGGAGTACTTTAATAGGCAAATTATTAAAATACTCCTCTATTTCTTGCTTTAATCCTGGATATACTTTTTCAACAGGTAAAGTTATTATTATCTCATTATTTAGGATTTCAGCATTCGCCATTTTTTCACTCCTATTTTTGCAAATCACGCTACTTTTCTAATATTTTCTATAATTTCGCTCATATCTGTTTCATACAGTTTTAAAGCTATTTTATACAATTTATCTATATGACCAAATTTTTCAGCATATTCAACTACACTTTTACATTTATCCTTATTTCTCAGTGTGGCGTTATATCCCTCCATTCTGGCTTTTAAATCTATGTGGTATGTTTCCCTGAAACATTTGTATAGTTCGTTCCAACGTTCTCTGAAATTAGCACCTTTATGTTTTACTACTCTTCCTAATATTTCTCTTTTTTGGTACAAGTCTATATTTTCAGTAACACCTGCTATAATCTCTTTCTTGTGTTCCAATTCCTTTTCAATAGCTTCAACCTTATATGTCAATTCTTTTATCTCTTTTTCTCGTTGCTCAATAAGATTATTAGCAAAAACTACAGATTGAGAAAGTTGAAAATAAGGATCATTTATTCTTTTTTCTAATCCATTTATCCACTTTATAACAGCTTTCCTTACAAATTTGCTTTCTCTAACTAATAATTGTCTTGCCTGCGATAAATTTAGAATATAAAGTGGTCTGCTCTGATTATTTTTATCCTTATATGAGCCGAGGGAAATTTTTCCTTCGGCTATTTCATCTTCAAATTCATCTCTTATTATTTTTAACAAATCGCTGTGACTCTGTTCTTTTTTATTTTCCTGCTTCCTAAAAACATTAATTTGCTCCAATAATTCTAAACTTGTTATTTCATTTATTTTCTTTTCTATCTTTATTAATTCAGTCATTTTAGTTCTCCTAAAATAATGTCATTTTTTCTTCGCTAATCTCATCTATAAATATTTCAACTTTATCAAATCCACAATTTATTTTCTTCACAAGAAATAATTCATCAATTTGGCTGTCGTCTTCATAAATAAATCCTGTCATTGCGTCCAGTACTCCCTTATTGTAGTTGTCTATATCTCTTTTCCTATTATCCTTGAAAAAAAGTTTTATTTTTACTTTTAGCTTTCCTCTTAAGGGCTTTCCCAAATACTGAATAGCTATTTCTTGTTTTGCCCTTTTATCAAATTCACGACCTTTTACAGATTTAAATCTTCCTTTCGGCTTATTTATCCATATCGTATTTACACTTGGCGGTGCCATTGGTAATTCAAGTTTAATCATACTTACCGCCTTTATTTTTCTTAAATAACTTCTCACTATTAACATCTTCAATTATTTCATATACCAAAGAATTTAGCTTTTCTTCGGTTTCCACATCATTTAATTCTAAATGATCATTCAGACGTGCTTTAAATTCTCCGGCAGTTATATTTTCAGTTTCAGCTTCATTTAAAAAATTATTGTAAATTATATCTGATATATCTTCATTTCCAAATTCAACCTGTAATTTAAGCCCCCCCTTTTTTTCAAACTTAAATTTAACTTTGTTATCTGCTACAGTTTTTTCTTTTAAAATTGCATTCTCCAAATTATAAGTTTTTCTACATTTTTCTATCATAAAATTTACTACTACATCTGCTAACATAATTTTCTCCTCCTGAATTTTATTTTTATTTTCTTGAATTTAAATATCTGAACATGGATAATCTCCATATTTCCGCTATCTCTCTTTCAGACATAGCCCTTGCTTTTTTATTTTTTTTACAAGTTCTGTACTTTTTTATTCCTATTTCCGTTGCAAGTAATATTCCGCACGTTAAGGGAATTATAGGCAAAGCTTTTTCAAGCAAGTTTTCAGGAACACAGTAGTAAAAGTTTTTAATTACTTCCGATTTATGATTATGCTCTTTTTTGAAGTCCGCTTTTAAATCAGATATTGAGATTTTAATTTCAACTTCTGTCGCATATCCTGCTTCTGAAACTGCTAAAATATCACATTCGTGAAAGATAACAGGCTGTATTCTCATAAGAGTGCCGTTTATTTCTTGTATGCCGTTTACGTGTAATCCTTTTATTTTATCAATAACAGCTATGCTCTTATGGAAATATTTAAAAAGCTTATTTTCAATTTCTTTCGTAGTCACTACCACTCCTCCTATTTAAAACAATGTTCTGTTTTTATTTCCTTTAATTTTTCCTTTGTAACTAACTTCCTACCTTTATGTATTCCTGCAACCTTGCCTTTATGTCTTTTTTGAAATTTAAATATTTCTTCGTAATTTAAGGATTTTATCTGATGTTTCTGACCGTTTAAATCAGTAATTTCCATAAAATAAACTTTTATTTTTTGCATATTCTTTCCCATTTCTGTATTAATTCGATGTTTTTATTAATTTTCTTGAATAACTCCCTGTCCTCTTTCTCCAATTGCTCTCTTCTTAGGCTCATAGCCTTATTTTCCAATTTAGATTTTTTCACATCTTCTTCTGTTATTGTTTTCATCCGAATATCTCCTTTTTGATTTCTTCTTTAATCGTTTTACGTCTACTTTCCCAGTCAAATTTTAAGCTTCTACAGTTTTCGGTCACCCTATCAAATACATCATCACTTCCATTAATACTTAAATACTCTTTCATCTGTTCCATATCTAAAGTCGTTGATATTATCAAACATTTTTCTGCTTCATAAAGCTTGTTAAAAATATAAAACAGTTTCTCTTTTCCCCAACTTTCGCTCAGATATTCCTTTCCTAAATCATCTAAAATTATGAGATCCGCATTCAGTAAATCATTAATAATTCCATGTTCCGTTGTATTTTTGTCCTGAAAAGAACTTTTTATCTTGTTATTTATTTCCATCAAGCTTGTACGATAAACCCTGTATCTGATTGATAATTCATTAAAAATACACAGACTGTAAAATGTTTTTCCTGTTCCTCTTTTTCCATAGAGATATAATCCTATCCCATGTTTTAAAGCTTTTTCAAAATTTTCACAGTATTTTTCAAGCTTAGATTTTATTTCCAGTTCCTTTTCGCTCTTCACAACCGATTTTTCAAATGTACATTCTGAAATTTTTCTGGGTAATGTCGAAATATTTTTATAATAATTTATCAACTTTTTATTTCTTTCATTATCGAATATCCCAAAACTCACAGTTTCTACCATATTAGAAGTCTGCTTCGATATTGTAGTCGGGTTTTCTTGTTTGTTTTTTACCATTTCCGACATTGTTACTATTCCCATTCTTGCCTCCTCGTTTTTTATTTTCTATCCATTCAGGCTCTGCCGTCTTCCAGTTATATAAGTCCATGTATTCCAAAGCTTCTTTTAAAGCAACTTCATCACTAAAATTTTTTAACAACAATTTAATAGGACCCGTTGTTTTTACACTATCTTTTATTTTCCTCCTATATCGGACGAATTCAAACAGAAGATTTTTATATTCTTCAGTTTTATCTTGTGAATTTATAAAATCCTCAATTTCTTTTTTGGTATTTTTTTCTTTAGTATATTCAATATTTAGTATTATTCTTTCTTTAGTAGTATTCTTTCTTTTATATACATCGGGATTTTCCCGATTTGGGTTTTCCCGATTTGGGTTTTCCCGATTTGGGTTTTCCCGATTTGGGTTTTGACTTTCTTTTTTAGAAAAATCAATTACATCATTTTCTTCTATATCTTCAAAAACAAAATAATCTACCGTTCCGTCAGAATGCCGTATTCTGCTTATATATCCCGCTTCTATTAACTCTTTTATCCCCGAATACACAGAATCTAACCCGTCTTTTGAATTTTTTGCTATCTCTTTAGGATTATAATTCCAATCTTCAGGCTTTGATAACATATAAAGCATTATTCCTTTAGCTTTTAAAGATATGTTATCATCATTTATTAATTTGTTATGTATGGTTGTAAAATTTGTTTTTTTATTTACTGTTTTTTTAGCCACTTTTTTCACCTCTTGAATTACAGGAGCAATAATGTTATAATTGCCCTATAATAGTATTTTATTTGCACCTTCGGGTGCTTTTTTTGTATTATTTTTTCGTTTTCAACTGATAATTCTTTCATATTTTCACCTCCTATTTCTCCCTCCTTTCTTGATTTTCTTTAGCCTTAATGTACACTTATAAAAAGGAGTGGTCTCAATGGCTAAGAATAACGACGAAAAATTAAAAGAAATTATTGATCTATTGAAAACTATTTTGAAAAAATAATTTTATTAAAGCTCCTTAATAAATTTAGGAGCTTTTTTAACTTAATTTAAGTTAAATTATTGTTTAAAAAAATTTTTCATAGAAATATTCAATACTTTTGAAAATTTCACTAAAGTTTTAGTATTTATAGTATTTCCATTTTTTAATTTATTTAGAATGTACGATACATTCGAACTTTCAGTACCTAATTTTTTTGCAATTTCTTTTTTACTTAATCCAGATTTTACAATTTCATTTTCCAAATTGACATATATATTTCTATGAAATTCTTTTGTATCCATTTTTATCACCTCAATTTATTTTAACTTATTTTTTGTTAAAAATCAAGCGAAATTATAAAATGTTGTATAAAAAAATAAAGACCCCTAAGAGCCTTTATTAATCTATACCTAATTCTTGTTTTAATGCTTCCTGAAGCACATTTGAAAAATTTATATTACTTCTTTTAGCCATTTCATTTAACCAGCTCGGAATTGAAACATTCTTTCTTACTGTCTGGCTTTTGCATTCATTAACATATCTTTTCATATTTAAGTTTACTAAAGAAGTAAAACTCTCATTTTCCCTATAATATTCCTTTTCTTCTTCTTCCAAATTTATTTTTATATCTTCTATACTACTCGCTTTCGGCAATTCATTTCCATTCAAAAAATCATCATATAAATAAGTTCCAATATAATCCTGTGCCATTTCTATAGCTTCTTCAAGTGTTTCTCCTTGTGTAGCACCATTATTTAAATCGGGGAATATTACTACATAACCTCCTTCAACCGCTTTATGAAAAATTGCAGGATAAACTATAACCATTATATTACCTCCTATTTTTGAGAAGTAACAGGAGGACTATTTTTTTAGTCCTGCCTGTTTTAAAATAACTTGTTCCATACCCTTTTTCAATTCCTTTGAGTGATACGGAACTATCGTTATTTTACCAGTACTATGATTAATAAATTTCCTATGAGAACCTTTGCCACCTTGTATTTCAACAAAGCCATTCTTTTTTAGAAATTTAATCATTTCCTTTGACGTCATCGGCATAGTACCACCTCAATATTATTATACTTAATATTGTGTAATAAAGTCAAGTTTGTTTTTATAATTATTTCACAAAAAAGAAAAGAGCCATTAGGCTCTTAAAATTGAAATCCAAACAACGTACCTTTTCCATTATCTTCATCTGTTAATTTGGCAATTATATTTTCTTTATCAAGAAGTTTTTTTACTTCATTGTCATTAATTTCGTCTTCAATAGCAGTAGTAATATATTGTAAATCATATTCTACACAAAGTTCTTTTATCAATTCTATGAGAAGCTTTTTCTTCCGATTATCTCCGCCTTCTAACATACCATCTTGAAATAAAAATTTGTGATAATTAAATCGAGAATAATAACTAGCTATTGACAAGCAAAAACAAGCCATTAGAATACCCTTATATGTTCCGCCATCATCTTCAGATGTTCTGTTTTCAAGTTTATCTTCTAAATATAAATCAAATTCGGGGTTATTTTCTTTGTTCAAATTTATTATTATTCTTCCATTTCTTTCTGGAAAAATTTTTTTTGTTATCTTTTGAAATATTTTTTTTATATCATTATAAGTTTCATTATCTCTTGATACTTCTATTTTTAATTTACTAACAATAGTATTGTGTTTATTTTCTATTTCTGTTTTTTCAGTAATGTTTTCTAGTTTTTTTTCTAGTTCTTCTAATTCAATTTTTAATTTTTCCAATTTCTCTTTTTGAATTTCTAATTCAATTATTTCTTTGGCTTTCTTTTTATAAAACTCATTTTCATTTAAAATTTTTATATTTTTTTCTCTCTGTTTATTTAAAAATTCCAACTTTTGATTTACTTCATTGGATTCATTAGATAATTTTGATAATTTATTTTTTAAGGCTTTTTCTCTCTCTACAAAAATTATTTTATTAAATTCTATCAATTCTTTATAATTCTTTTTCAATTGTTCAGGAAAGTATAAATTAACTTCCTTAAATACATTTTCTAATTGATCCAAATCAATAGCGTTTATTTCTTCTTCCAATGCTGTGCTTATTTTTTCTATATCAATAGAAAGATTATATCTTTTTTGGTTATATTTAGAAATCTCACTGGAAATATTTTTAACAGTTTCTTCTGTTACATTTTTGTCAAAAGAATAATCATTATGAACATCTATATTTTTTTCAAGTTCTGAGATATTGTCTTCAAATTCAAGAATTTCAGTTCTCTTTTTATCTATCATTGTGGTAATATTTTTGGGGCTTTCCTTTTTTAGAACCTTTAACTTTTCCTCTAACTCTTTTTTCTCTTCAAAAATATGATTATCAAAGCCAAATAAATACAATAATTTATTTTTCCATTCAAAGTCTGAACCTTTATATGGATTTTTCATTTTTTTAGAAAAAGAATCTTTATCTTTAAGAAAAATCATCCTTAAATATGTTCTATAATCATATTTTTTTAAGACATTAAAATCTAAATAAACATTATTCAATAATTTTTTGGCTTTTTCATAAGGTAAGTCTACATGTTCCCACACAATTTTTTCTTCGTCTAGTTCTTTTAATTTTGATTCTAATAAAGCAAAAGATATCTTCGAGTTTTTTTCCACACTACGTTTAATTAAAAGATATTTTCCACTATCAAGTAATAGTTCCAAATAAAAAATATGTTCTTTAAATAAATTAAAATGTCTTTTAAAAATACTTTCTTCATTAATCCGCTTTAATAGTAAAAAATCAATTAAATTTACTAATGATGTTTTTCCTAAATTATGGCTGTCTTTTTTTTTGTTATTTTCATCATTTGTTTCTCTTGTTTTTTTTCCAACTATTATATTAAAATGTTCATTGAATTCTATTTCTTTAAATTCTTTTTTATTAGAAAAAATTTTAACTAATTTCATTTTTTAATCTCACCTCATCTTTTGAAAGAGAGTATTCTATTTTATCTAGCAAAAATAAAAAATTAAGAGCAGGAGGGAAATTATATTCTGTATCTTCTTTATATTTCTCGTAAAAAAAATTATACAAATCTGAATATTTTATTCTTTTATTTTTGTTTTTTAAAATTTGTTTTATAATTTCTCCTGATACAAATAACACAGATGTTTTTAAATCCATAAATTTATCTGGTCTTATCATAATATCCTCCTTTCTTTTTTATTTTATTCCATAATCACATTCTTGATACATATAATGTAAAAATATTATAATATATTTTTCAACTTCCATACTATCATTTTTTCCTATTCTTTGCAATAGTTCACCCTTAATTTTACTCATATGTTCTATTATATTATAATTTTTATCTTTTTGTTTTTTCGAAAAAAAATCTCTTGTTAAGTCCTTAGCTACAATTTCATAATTTTTTTTATACAGCAAATTTCTCTTATTTTTAAAAAATGCGTCAATCTCTGAGAAATATTCTATATCACCACCCAATATTACTTGATCATAATACTCTGGACTCATATTATTTTTTTTATGTTTTTCTGCTTGATTTCTTTTGAAATTTTGATACTTATCTTTATCTTCTTCAATAATTTCGTCCTTATTTTCTAAAAATAACTCTATTGTATTTTTAAATCTTTCTTCATTAAATTCAATTGTATTATACGGTTGATAATAATTATTGGTTTGATTTACTGTAATATCACTATTTTTATTCTTTGAAATATTTATTTCTTGCTGAATTTTATCTTTTTTCATTATTTTTTCCCTTTTCGTTATTTATTTGATTGATATTTACAATGCTATCTTTATTTTTTTTTACTTTATTTATTTGAGTAATATTGTTTTCATTATTTATTTCTGCTCCGCCAAAAATTCCTTTTAAAAAATTCCAAATATTTTCCAACATACTATACAACTCCTTTTATTTTATAATTCATCTATCTTCACTTTTACTTCCTTGATTAAATCCTCTATCTCATTATATTTATTGTTTTTCCTAATTTCCTATTCCTAAAATCACAAAAATGTTAGCGGAAATTTCTCAGAAATATTGTGATTTTGTAATTTGTTCTTCCTACTTCTCTTCAATATATTTATTCAATATCTCAACCAGTTTTTCTTCAAATTTGTATAATTCTTTTAAAGAATCCATCTGGGTTCTTTCTTCTACTACAGCACCACCATCACGTCTTTCATCTGTTGGAAAACTTATGACTATTTTTTCAACCCCTGTAAATATTCTACAAATCCATTTTCTTGTGTTATTTTGAAATAATATACTGAAATAACTTCTTGTATCTTTAAAAGTTATATTATCTAAGTCTGTATATTTTCCTAAAATTGATTTTATTATAAAATAACTTTCCATTTCTGTTTCAGTTGTAACTATTTTATCTTCAGGATTTTCTTCAATTTCTTCTGTCATTTCTTCTACTACTTCAATATTTTCCTTAGTGCTATTTTCTAATACTCTTTCAAACTTTCTTCTCGCATAATCATTAATAAATGTTTTAAAAGTATCTTTGAAAATAACTTTAAAACCTTCTATTTTACTTTGCATTAACCTTCCATCATAAACTTCTTTTGCAATTATTTTTATAAAATCGTCATCGGGATTTTCAAGTTGTCTACTCAAATAATTCTTCATTCCATTTGAATATTTAAGTATTTCAGCATTATTTAAAATTTGTTCCGGGTTATAATTACTTTTAGAAAATTTTCTTATTTCGGGTATTTTGTCTTCTGTCAAATCTAAAAAATTTACTGATAAAAATGGTTTATTATCCATTATATTTTTTTCTTCTAAATCCGTAAAAAATTTATATATTACTCCATTTGTTAGTATTCCTATTTTAGCCTTTGTAACATGGAAATATCTTTTAAGCTGAATATCATGATTGCTTAAATCGTCTGCCATAGGTTTCGTTTCAATTAAAATTTCAATTTCTCCATTTACTTTTAAAGCATAGTCTACTTTTTCACCTTTTTTCTCTCCTATATCTGCTACAAATTCAGCTATAACATCATCAGGATTAAACACATTATATCCCAATAAATTTAAAAATGGTGCTATCAAGTACATTTTCGTCTGCTCTTCCTTAAAATCTTCGTTCTGATACTTTCTAATAACCTTTACATGCTCTTCAATTTTGTCCTTAAATTCCATAAGCAATCACTCCTTTTATTTTAGATTATTTATTTTTTCTTTTGTTAATTCTATCAATTCTTTTACTTCTTCATACTTCCCATTCTTAAAAGTTAATAATTCTACTTCTTTGATTAAGGTATTTAAAACTTCCTTTTGTTCTTCATTATCCAATATATTTAACAAATTTGTTAATTCATCGCTACTCTTTTCTTCTATATCTTTTATCCCTAATATTTTTTTTCTGCTCTTTTCAATTTTTAACAATTTTTCTTTTAATTTGTCTTCTTCTAACAATAACAGTAGCTCTTCTTCTCTTTTTTTTAGATAAGGATAATTACTTACCAGTTTCATAATAAATTTTTTAGAAGCTGTTCTTTCACTATTTTTGATATAGGATATATAAGCATTACTTATATCCAGCTTTTGAGATAACTCTGAAACATTTATCTCTTTTCCATTTAAAAATTCATTTAAAAAAATTGCTATTTTATATTCCATTTTATTTCTCCCAATATATTTTACTATAATTTTACCATATTTTACGAAAAAAACTAAATTTTTTTACAAAAAGACTTGACTTTTAACTTTTTATAAGTTAAAATAAGTTAAGAAAATAGATATAACTTATTTTTTTAAATTTATGTTTAACTAAAATAAGTTAAATAAATAAGGAGCCTGATATGAACAAAAAAGAACTGGAAAGATTAACAGAAGAGATAATACTTGAAATGGTAAACAATGGAGAGCTACAGCTAAACGACGAATACGAGATTGAATACACTCAATCTTGGCTTAATAACTGGCTAATGGAGTGGATAAATGACGGATATACGACTGAAGAAGCAATGATTGTACTTGAAACTTTTGAAACATTTGAGTACGAAAAAGAAGCCGTTGTAAGCACAATAACGGGTATACACACTTATGATAACGGAAATCAAGAGTACATCACGGAAGATGAAATCGTTGATGTATTGGTAACTATGAAGAAGGTGGCTTAAAATGACAAAAAAAGAAAAGGAAGAATTACAAAAAATATGGGACAAAGTTACTTTTGTGGTAGAACCTAAAAAGTCTACCATAATAAGTAATAGGGAAACTGAAGAACGTAAAAAAAATAGAAAAAAAATATATAAGAAAGGGAGATAAAAATATGAAAACACTGAAAAGAAGAATTAAGAGGGAAGTATTTGAGTTAAGAAGTGATGATACTTCTGAACTCACAAGAAAGGTAAGAGGAATTGTAAATAAACATATAAAAGTCGGAGAAACAATAACTAACGACGGAAGAATAAGTGTTAAAACTCCTATAGGCACATTGTATTTCTTTATAGCTTACAGCAAAAATAAAATAGGAGAGAAAACTTACCGCATTAAGAGATATGCTGGTATGGATTTAAGCGGAAAATTTGTATAATCCAAAAGTTTTAATATATATAGGGGGAGCAATCCCCCGCATAGGAGTCACTAATGATGATATTTAAACTGTAAAAAGGCGATAAAATGATTATAGATTGGAGATAAAAAATGAACGATTATTTTAAAGATGAAATTTCTAAGTATATATTTTATTTGGTGGAGCTTAAAGGAAAATTACAACTTGATTTTTTAGGAGTAAATATTACTCATTACAGCAACAAAAAAGTTGCTGAAAGATGGTATAAGGAAATTGTAAAACTTATTCACCCTGATAAATGTAATCATCCAAAAGCAACTGAAGCAATGCAGGCATTGGAAAAGTTGTATAGCGGCATGAAATAAAAAATACTAATAATTGATAACCAGTAAGGATCTAAAAAATAAAAGAAATAAAGGAGTGATGAAAATGATAACAAAAAGATTTATATGGGAAAGTTTAGCCTTAGTAACATTCTTAGCTGCAATAAATATAATTCTTATATTTGTAATTAAAAAGCAAGACCCCCCTAAGGGGTACAAAATAAGGATAAAAGAGGTGATTTATTATGTAGATACTTATATAATGGACGGGGAATATTTAATATTCCAAGATGAATTTGGACGAGAAGTGGAAGTCCACAAAAACTTCGTCAGCATAGAGGAGATTAAGGAATAATGTTTAATAAATATTTAGAAAATCAAAAAAAAGAAATAGAATATTTAAAGATCATAGCTAAAAGATTAGAATCTATGAATAAAGAACTGAAAGAAGAAAATGATAGATGGAAAGGAAAAAGACAATGAATATATACGAAAAATTACAGAAAGCAAGGGTTGAATTGCAGGAAATGGGACTTAAAAAAAGCGGATATAATAAATTTGCTAATTTTGATTACTTCGAATTAAAAGATTTTTTGCCTAAAGTAAATGAAATATTTTTAAAACTAAAACTTTTTTCTAAATTTGATTTATTAGAAAATGAAGGGATTTTAACCATAATAAATTCAGAAAATACAGAAGAAAAAGAAACTTTCACAACTCCTAAAATAGTTGTAGAAATGAAAGGACAGAATGGATTACAGCAGATTGGTTCTACTCATACATATCTAAAAAGATATTGTTATTACAATGCTCTTGAGATAATCATAAATGACGAGACAGAAGCAACTATCGATAAGGATAAAAACAAAGAACAGACTAAAACACAAAAACAGAAAAATGAAAAAACTGAAAAAGAAAGAAAAGAAAACGCTATAAAAGCTATAATAGACAACATTTCTAATTTAACAGATACAGAACAGATTGAAGTGTTAAATGGAAAAGAATTAATTGATTTAGACAATATGAATTTAAATGAATTAAAAATAATATATAAAAAAATAGAAGAAAAAAAGAAAAGTGAATAAGGAGTGAATGAAAATGAATGAATTGATAATAAAATCAAAAGAAACTATAACAAGCTTAGAGCTTGTAGATTTGATAAATAGATTGAGAAAGGAAGAAGGAAATTATACAGAATTAAGTCATAATACTTTGTTAAGGAATATAAGGGAAGAAATAGGACTGAAATTTATAGTACAGTCCTCATACATAAATTCCCAAAATAAAAAACAACCTATGTATATATTGACTTTGAAACAAGCATTAAGGCTTTTAACTAAAGAAAGTAGATATGTAAGAGGAAAAGTATTTGAATATATTGAAAAGCTTGAAAAACAGAATGAACAATTAAAATTAATGTTACTGAACAGAAGTAACAGTGAATGGCTACTAACAAGGCAACAAGGAAAACTCACAAGAAGAAGCGAAACTGATAGGATAGCCGAACTTATACCGTATGCAAGGTCACAAGGAAGTAAAAATGCTGATAAATTATATATAGTCTATTCAAAATTGACAAATAAACTTGTCGGAATAGAAAGCGGTATGAGAGAAACAATAGATGTCGAAACTCTGCTATATATTAGAAAATTAGAAGATTTATTTTCTAAAATAATGATTGAAAGTATGAAAAATAAAATGTACTACAAAGACATCTATAAAGAATGTAAAAAGTTAGGTTCTCAATTATTAAAGTATCTTACATTAGATATTAAAGCTTTAAGGGCATAGGAGAAAAAATGAAACAAAAAGAAAAAGATAAAATAGATATTCTTTTCAATGATAAAGATAAAATTGAAAGAAATCTAAACAGAAAAAAAAATACAGGAATTACTTCACCTACCCAAATTATCATAAGAGTAGGAGAAAAACATGAAGATAGATATATATGTGATGATTTTACATTCAAAGATAAAAAATCAATAAATTTAATATTTGATTTACTAAATGCTTTATTATTGGGAGAAGAAAAAGAATTACAAAGAATAAAAGAAGAAATTGAAAAAATAAAAATAGAATTCTCTGAATAAAAATAGGGGGGTGATTGAAGAATGGAGTAAAAATGAGTTGGAAATGCAAAAATTGCGGGGGTTGTCTATTTTCACAACCCACTAAGGGAAATTTAAATTTAACAAAAATTGACAAGCAAGGAACAGTAATCGAATGTGAGGAAACTACATTATATTACGGTTATATTACTTGTGATAAGTGCAAAAAAAGAGGAATTAAAATACAAAATATAGCAGAATGGGAGAAAGAATAATGAAAACAGAAAAGGAAATAAAAGAAGAAATAAAACAGGTAGAGAAAGACCTGTTAAATTATTCAAAGTGTGGTTTGTATCTGATGGCTTATATAAAAGAAGTAGAGCTAAAAACTCTAAAATCTGTACTGGAGGAAGAAGATGAGAGAAATTAAATTTAAGATATGGGATAAACAGGGTAATAAGTTTTTAGAAAGTTATGATGACGGATATGTGAAAATAGAGTACGTCTTGAATACCAAAGGGGAATTATTTGAATGGATCGAAAGTTCTGAAGGTGGCGGAGATTTTATGAATGAACTGGAACAAAAAAATTTTATAATAACGCAGTACACAGGCGTTAAAGACAAAAGAGGGAAAGAAATTTATGAAGGGGATATTGTGATACTTAACGACTCCGAAGAAGAATACAAATGTGTTGTTAAATACAAATACGGCAGCTATATATTAGAAAATAGATATTTTACAGAACAGTTATCCAACTGCGAAGAAAGATTTTTAGAAGTAATCGGGAATATTTACGAAAATAGAGAATTACTGGAGGAGTAAAATATGAATGCAGATAAATTAAAAGGGAAAATAAAAGAAAAAAGGTTTAACTATAAGACCTTAGCTAACAAAATCGGAATAGGTGAAACATCTATGACGCAGAAACTTAACAAGAAACAGCCATTACTTTTAAGAGAAGTGAAAAGGTTGAGAAAAATCTTAAATTTAGATGATAAAGAAACAATTGAAATATTCTTCAACTAAGATAAAATAAAAAGACACTCTGGCAAAGTGTCTATAAAATTAATCTTTTAAATTATTTTATCATATTTTAAAAATAAAGGAAAGTGATAAAGTGACAATAAAAAATAAGAATGGTAGCGGAAGTATCATAAAAATTAAAAATAAAAAGTTAAGAAAACCTTATCTTGTAAGGGTAACTGTAGGATTTGATAAAAATGGAAAACAAGACAGAAAAAGTTTAGGTTATTATGAAACAAAAAAAGAAGCTATAAAAGTTCTGGAAGAATATTTATTTAATCCTTATGACATTGACGGCTCTAATGTAACATTTCAGGAATTATTCGAGTATTTTCTGAAAATGAAAAAAGGGAGTGTATCAGATAAAACTTACAATAGTTACTATTTTAAATTTAATCATTGTAAACCCCTGCATTATTTATTAATAAAAGATATAAGAACTCCTCAATTACAAGAGTTAGTTAATAAAATTAATTTATCGAGTGGAAGTAAAATTGAAATAAAAAGATTTTTAGTTATGGTATTTGAATATGCTGTTCAAATGGAGTATATCCCCTTAAATAGAGCTAAACCTATTAAAATAGGTACCCATAAACCTGTAAAACAAAAATCTATATTTACTATAGAAGAAATAAAAAGATTATGGGAAAATAGTGATTTATATAATTCTAAAATGGTATTATTTATGATATATACAGGTTTAAGAATAGGAGAAATGGCAAACCTTAAAAAAAGAAATGTAGATTTGATTAATGGAGTAATAAAAAATATGGGAAATAAAACTGAAAAATCCAAAAATAGAATTATTCCATTACACAACGACATACTAAAAATAACAAAAGAAATACTGGAGCAATCAAGCAACGATTATTTTATATGCATAAAACATAAAAGACCTACAGAAAAACACAAAAATACTCCTAATAGCGTACAAACAATAAGAGTACATTTTTTAAAATTAATGGAAAGTTTAGGGATGAGTCATGTCCCCCACGACACAAGAGGAACATTAGCGAGTATATTAGAAAAAAATAATATAAGTGAAACTATTATTACTGACTTAATGGGACATACCGATATAAAAACAACACAAGATTATTATATACAAAATGATATTGAAACTATAAAAAACAGTATAAATAAGATAAAAATATTTAACTAAGGCACTTTAAAAAAAGTGCTTTTTTGTTATTTATAAAAACCTGCTTTTTAAAAAAATACTTTTCAAAACATATGACTTCAAAATATTGAAGTTATTATCTTATAAAGTATTCTCAAAGTGTACCTACGGTATACCTACCCGACTTAAAAATATTGAAGTTTTATGTTATTTATTTGAATTTTCGGTAAAAATAAACCATTCTGACATCAACATAAAAATCCTCTAAACCCCTTAAAATCTATATACGCAAAAAAGCCGACGCTGTGGATACGCCGACTTATTTGCTTTTTGGAGAGAAAATCAACTCGTGAAAATTGATTTATTTTAGTTATATATAAATATAGCTAAAACCACATTTAATGTGTTTCCCGTCTTTTTATTAGACTTATTTTTATTTATAAAAATATCTTAATTATCTTGTATTTATAAGTATTTTAAATTTTTAAAATACTTATCTTCCCCATTTTCTGTCAAATCTTATCTTTAAACTTTAAGTACCTTTTTGTTTGCTTTAACGGATCATAACCCAATAAAATGCCTAATATAAAATCTTCTTCAGGAGTATATTTATTAAGAGCTTTGTTATTGAACATTTTTATTGTTTCCACACACTCTTTTTCTCCGAAAAATAAATTTATTTTATCACCATTTATTTCTTGTATGTGATAAGTAACATCGTTTTTTTCCAGTTTTCTTACCATATCATTAACAGCTTCAATAGGTGCTGTATGTAATACTAAATGTCTTAGTCCTTTTTCCAACTCGTATAAATGATGGGCAAAAAGTTCATAATTATACTTTATAAAACTTTTTTTAACTCCGTCGTCCATGCTTCTATCCTTTCATCAGTTAAATCCGATTGGTTTACTTCATCAATAGCTAAACCTAAAAATTTGGAATTTTTAACTGCTCTGGACTCACCAAAATCATATCCGTCTATATCAGTTTCTCCTACTAATGTCACTCCGGAATTTTGAATTTCTTCATGTATAATTGCTATTCCGTCTATGAATGTATCAGCAAAAGTCACTTGATCTCCCGTTCCGAAATATGCTACTTTCTTACCGTTTAAATCAAGACTGGATAATGAATCTAATGCCGTCTGCCAATCATCCTGTAAATCTCCGAATCCCCAAGTCGAAGTTCCTAAGATTAAAACATCATAATCTCCCAGTTTATCTTCATTACCTGAAATATTATATACTTCAACTCCATCGAGTTTTTCAGCTATTCTGTTAGCAATATCTTCTGTAACTCCTGTTGTTGAACCATAAAAAATACCAATTTTTGACATGTCTCTTTCCTCCCATTATATAAGTTTACACTCTTATATAAATATACCACATTTTATTTTGATTGTCAAACTTTTCGTGTGACAAATTTTATTTTTTTATATCTTTTTTATCTGTGCTTATTTTTTTATTTAATCTTTTTTATGCTCTTGTAAACTCTATATCCTCCATCTATTTTCTCTGTTTCACAATTTCCAAAAATTTGTTCCATTTTTTTTTGAGTACTTTTTGCACCATGTTTTGTTCTTATTACACAGTAAAATTCTCCGTTTAGATTTAAATGTTCATAAGCACCTTCATATATACTGAAAATTATTTCTTTTCCGGCTCTTATAGGAGGATTTGACAGAATTATATCAAAATTTCCTGATATATTATCAAAAACGGAAGATTTTATTATTTCATACCCTTTTATATTGTGATTTTTTAAATTTTCCTCACTTAACTTCAATGCCCGTTCATTTACATCTGATAATGTCATATGCAAAAATGGATAAAAAGACTTCAATATCACTGAAACCGTTCCATATCCACAACCTATATCCAAAACATTCATTTTTTCTTTTTTTTTAAATTTCTTATCCTTTATGAAAGTTTTTAGCATAAGATCAGTCCCTGAATCAACTTTTCCTTTGGAAAAAACCCCATTATCAGTGATAAATTCAAATGTTTTATTTTCTATCGTATACTTTATTTTTTTTCTTTCAGATTTTGTGTTCGGATTTTCTGAAAAATAATGTTCCATAACTATTCATATCCTTTCGATTTATATTTATTTAATATTATATATTTTATACAGTAAATTGTAAATATAAATTGACACTGAAATCTATTTTTGATAACATATAAGTGTATAAATAATAAAATTTAATATAATCTTAAGGAGAATAGAAAATATGAAAAAAATTATAGAAATTGAGGGAATACACTGCTTCAATTGTGCAGAAAAAATTGAAAATGCCTTATATGGACTACCTGAAGTGGAAGAAGTAAAAGTAGACTATAACGGCAAAAATGCTGAAGTTTTACTTTCTTCAAATATTGATGATGAACTTCTTTCAAATTTAATTCAGACAGCAGGTCATTTTTCAGTTAAAAACATAAAAGAAATATAATTTAAAAAACTGTAAATAAATGTAAAATCAAATACATTAAATTACAGTTTTTTATTTCAAATTAAACGTCAAGATTATGAATGAAAAAATTACTTGGAAATAAAATTTAGATACATCTCATGTTCATTTTCAATGCTCGTCAAATAATCATTCCATTAATAATTTAAAATTGTCAAGACCACCCTTCAAAAGTGTGGCTTGTTCTACGGCTATAAGCCGTCGGGTCTCCTACTTCGCCTAAAGACGACACCTGACCTTTGTTCAAGCTACTATTGTATTTGACTCGTTGCTACCCTTAAAAGGGTCTTCATATTCCTTTACACTTAATTTATCCATTGCTATATCATGTTTTTCCTGTTCTGATATATATTTTTTTATTGTCGCTTCATTTTAAGCCTACTGTACTCACATAATATCCTTCTGACCAGAAATACCTGTTTCCAAATTTATATTTTAAATTTGCATGCTTGTCAAACATCATCGTTGCACTTTTTCCCTTCAAATATCCCATAAAACTTGATACACTTATTTTCGGCGGTATGTTTACCAGCATATGTACGTGATCTTTCATCAGATGTCCTTCTATTATTTCAACTCCTTTGTATTCATATAATCTTCTTAGAATTTCTCCCACACTTTTTCTGTATTGACTATATATGATTTTTCGTCTATACTTAGGTGTAAATACTATATGATACTTACATATCCATTTAGTATGAGACAGGCTATTAGTTTTATTAGCTATATAAACACCTTCCTTTCATTAATAGCAGCTTGAACAACTCTATTATATCGGAAGGTGTATTTTGTTGCAAACTTAAGTTTCCGGACCCGCATAGCGGATGGTTTTATGTTTCGTATGCTTTGCGTACTCAACTAACTTAAGTCAATAATAAAGAAATATTTTTGTTTTCTCCGACAGTTGCTTCAATATCTCTCGGTACTGCCAAATCAAGAAAAAGTCTTTTTTTACCGTCATTTTCTATATTCCCCATTTTTTCCTTTAAAATTACAGGATGAGGTGCAGAGGTTGCACTTATTACAATGTCACTTTCTTTTATAATATCATATTTCTGACTAAATTCAGCAGTTTCAATATCAGTAAATATTTTCTGCAATTACACTGACTTTCTCAAGTTTCTATTTGTCATTGTAAGTTTACAGTTACTTATTTTATGTAAAATTGCCAAAATGGATTGACTTAAATCTCCTACTCCGATTACAAATATTTTTTTATTTTCAAGAGTATCACATTTCGTTTTTATAAACTTTACAGCTATAGAATCAAGGGATACATTTTTTTCATTTATTTTGCTTTTGCTTCGAAATTTTTTTCTGTTTGATATAATTATAGCTTCTGAGCTGTTTTTATAAGTATCTACTATATTTTCCGACGATAATTCTTACCACTGCTCCTGTTGCAGCAATAAATACACGCAAATTTTTTGTCAAGTAATTCAGGTATTCTTTCATTTATTTTAAACATATTTTTTCTATTTTCATTCTAAAGATTGAGCATCTCATATATCCTTCCTGAAACGTACATATGTGCATTTCTGTAAACTTTTTCCGTTATATTTAAAGTTACTCTGTAACCATTTTTACTTACACAATAAATTGTCGTTTTCATTTTTCTCCCTTAGTTTTTATCTATTTTTAATTTGTTTCTTTTTTTCCTTTAAGCATTTTCTCTTTATATTCTATACTCCTTCAATTTTTTATTAAAATATGAATTTAGCTGTCAGATGAAAAATCTCTCCGAACTTTCCTCCATTATTTTATAATTTTCCTTTTTAGAAAAGAAATTTTACCATTTTTCATTTATTTTTTTATTTTCCAAATATTTGTCCAATGTCATAACTTTAGCAAACATATTATTTAAAGATGACATATAGACTTCCTGTACTATTTCAGCAGATACGGTCTTTCCATTCCACTCTAAGTCCTTTGTGGTACATCCGTCCTCAATTAAAATTATATTATATCCTAAATCCTTTCCTGCTCTTACCGTCGTATCCACACACATATGAGTCATCATTCCACAAATAACCAGTTCATTTATGGAATCTTTCTGTAATTCCTGATGTAATTCCGTATGAAGAAAACTGTTAGGAAAATGTTTCACAATAATTTTTTCATTTTCTAACGGTTTAATTTTTTCGTGTATTTCCACACCTTGAGTATCAGGCAAGAAAAAAATCGCTCCTTCTCTTGTTGAAATATGCTTTATATAGTATACAGGAAGCTCGTTTTTCCTAAAATATCCCAATACTTTTTGGATTTTTTCAAGTGCTTCCTCGCTTTGAAATAACTCAAACTTTCCATTGGGAAAGTAATCATTTTGTACATCAATAATTATAAGTGCCTTTTTCATTTTATCAAATCCTTTCTGAAATTAGTTTTTAATAAAATGATATATTATAACTGACAATTTGTAAATTACTTACTTTTTTGTATACATGTATTTTTACTGTATTTTATACCTTTTTCATTTAAAATCTTTTCCATTCCGTTGTCAATCATATATTCTATGCCCACATTCTGCATAATTTTGACCGCATTTAATACTTTTTTTCCCCTTTCAGTTAAAAAATATTCAACTTTTAGAGGATATTTTTTATAAGAATGCTTATCTATAAGTCCGAATTCTTTTAATTCCTGTAATTGTTCCAATAACATTTTTTCAGAAATTCCATTTATAGAATGCAGTAATTGTGAAAATGAATTCTCTCCATTTCTTAGCTGAAAAATAATAATAGTTTTCCATTTTCCTCTTATAATGTCATGTATAATTTCCAACAGACATGTATAATTCTTTCTTAATTTCATTGATATTCTCCGAATTTAATATTTATATTAGACATTAAGTTCTACAATATTTGTATATTCAAATTTTAAGGTTCTATCTTTTTATATAGTACTTTTGTAGTAAATTCACAAAAACACCAAGGTGTGTCTGAAAACTGTCAAAATAAAAGATTTTAACGGATATTTTAAAAATTGTAAATAATAGAATACGAGTTTTATCATAATTCTGTTAATTTAAAAAATATAAAAAAGATTAAAATATTGTACATTGTAAATTTTTAGACATATCCAAATTAAAAGACCTTTTTCAATTTACAGTTTATTTAATTAATTTTTATTCTAAACCTTTTCTATACTCATAAGTAAACCTTTTATCATATAGTTTAGATTTCCCGTACTTATTTCCTAAAAAATCTCCGACTAAAATTTATGCAGTTTTAGTTATATTTTCTTTTTTTACTTTTTTTTCTATCGTTTCTAAAGTACCTATTACTATTTTCTGGTCAAACCATGTTGCTCTCTGAATTACCGCTACAGGAGTGGTCATAGGATAATGAACGGACAGAGACTTTACAACTTTGTCTATCATCTGTACCGACAGAAATATCGCCATAGAAGCTCTATGCTGTGTAAGACTTTCGAGACTTTCCTTTTCAGGTACGGGAGTTCCTCCTTCCATTCTTGTACAAATAACTGTCTGGGAAATATCAGGCAGCGTAAATTCTTTTTTTATTATTGCGGCAGAAGCCAAAAATGAGCTTACTCCGGGAATTACTTCATATTCTATTCCATGCTCATCAAGTATGTCCATTTATTCCCTATGCACTCCATAAATAGCAAAGTCTCCCGTATGTACTCTCGCAACTTTCTTTCCGGATTTTATTGCAGTAACAGTTACGTCGATCACTTCGTCTAAGGACATTCCCGCAGAATTATATATCTCGTCTTCTTCTTTATGACATTCTATAACTTCTTTCGGAACAAGAGAACCTGTATATATTATGACATCCGCTTCTTTTACTATTCTTTGTCCTTTTATTGTAATGAGTTCCGGATCTCCCGGTCCCGCTCCTGTAAAATACACTTTTCCCATTTTTTCCAAATCCTTTCTGTTATTTTCAGCTTCGTTTTTTATTGTTTTAATTATTTCAAGCATTATAAAATCTATTATATTACTTTATATAAAAATATTATGTTCGTGGAAAAGGCTTTTGTAAATTTCTGTCTATTTTATTATATTCCGTTCTCTGTCATTCACAATTTTTTCCATTTTCCAAATCCTGATTTTTTTAAAATTAATGTTGAAAATATGGCACTTCCTGAATTTCTTCAATATTTGTATAAATCTTTTCATTTTTTTCCGCAATCGGATACAACTACTATATTATTTTTATTTCTCGTTTCTATAAGTACTCTTTTTATTTTATCAAAGCTTCTGCTTATTTTCATCAAGACAAGATTATCATTATTTTCTATTTCTTTAGAAAAATCCGTTTTTTTATTTACAGATATTATTTTCAAATCTTCATCGCTTATTATTAAAGGAATGTTCAGCCTGGCAGCTATACTGTTAAATGAACTTATTCCGGCAATAGTTTCCACTTCCACATCATTTTCTATATGCTCAAGAATATAAGTATATGTACTATAAGTCATAGGATCTCATATTGTTAGAAAAGCTACATTTTTACCTTCAGAGAGTAATTTATTTATTATGTCCGCATTATTTTTTCTTGATATTTTCCTTGCTTCCAAGTCTTTTACCATTGGAAATTCAAGAAATATTCGTTCCACATCTTCCTTTACATAATCCATCACTATACTAAAAACCGTACTTCCCTCTCCACTTTTAGCTTCAGGAAGAATTATCACATCTATGTCATTAAGCTTTTTAAATGCTTTTATCGTCATATTTTCGGGATCTCCGATTCCTGCCCCTATACCATAAAATTTCCCTTTCTTACTTCTCATTTTTCACCTTTTATGATGATGTCTAAATTATTTTATTTTTTATAAATTTTATTCGTAATATATATATGCTGTTTTAAAGATTATTTTCTAATTTTTCCTATTTACTGCTTTTTATAAATATATATTCTCCGAATGTTTCATTCAGTTGTAAATCAGAATTTTCTTTATTTTCCTTTTCCAAAATCTGTTTTTAAAAATATCAAATTTTGAAATATAAGTTTCATTTAGGTAACTATAAAACAAATTTGTGCCTACTTTACAATAATTTTTATTTTCATTATAATTAATTAAATATTATAAGGAGGTATTTCCGATGATTGATTTTAATAAATTTTTGAAAAACAATTTATACGGTGTTATGGCTACTCTTGATGAAAACAGACCTAAAACAAGGGTGCTTCAATACCTTTTTTCTGACGGAAATAAAATTTATATAGGGACTACAAATTATAAGGAAGTTTATAAACAGCTGAAAGCCTGTCCTTACGCTTCTTTCTGTTCTCACGATAAAGAGTATTCTTTTATACTTTCCGTAAACGGAAAAGTTACTTTCATTGACGATCTTTCCCTAAAAACTAAGGCCATGGAAGAATATCCCGCTATTAAAGCTATTTATAAAACTCCTGACAATCCTGTCTTTGAGATTTTCTATATTGATGTCGAGGAAGTCAAGACCTTTGATTTTTCAACGGGTGTCAGTGAAAAATACGTAATACAATAGTATTTTCCCCTATTTTTTTGAAGAGAAGTAAGCCCATTATATTTTCTGTGTTTTGTCAGACTTGCTTCTCTTCAGTATTGTCCCGTATTTTTCCAATCCATTATCATTCAAAGTTTTTATTATTACATTTAAAAATGTTCAAATAAATAATTTTATTTTTATTTCCTATTTTACTGAAATAAAATCGGATTTGCTTCTCTTATGAGGTTTAGATATTCTTTTTTCAGTTCAAAAAAATCTTTTTCTACTTTGTCGGGAATATCCACATGAACAACGTAGTTTTCCCTTTAGGCCCGTAACCTTTTTCATCATCTCCAAATCTCGGTATTTCTCCCATGAGTAAGTTTATATATCTTTCCATATTCCACATTCCTGAAATGTTTTCTTTAAAAGACAGCTCACCTTTTTCAACTACTATAACTAAATATAGCATATAATTTATTATTTCGGCATCGATTGTATATTTTTTGAACCCTGTTTCGATACGATGTTACATTATAGCATCCTTTACTAATATAAATTAGATTTATAGTCGATGTTCCTTTCTTCCCGAAATTATATTTTTAGGATATATTTTAGTTATTTCAATCTTTCAGAAAAAATACATCTGTAGTTGTATTTTTTAATTCTTCCATTATAAAATTTAACATTATTCATTTCTCTTTTCTTATAAGACCAGTTAAAATCTTTATAATATTTTTATTGATAAAACGAATAATTTTTTATATATTTAGCTCTTATCAATTAGAATTTATAAAAAATTTAAATTTAATGTTTTTATCATTTACAACTTATAGAATTTATAAAAACTAAGATTTATTCTTTAATAACATTAAGATTTATTCCCATTTAAGTTTATTTTAAGATTTTTATCTGTTCTAGCCTTAATTAATTTCAATATATGCACTTCAGTCATTTATAAAATTTTAATAACTTAAATATTATAATTAAATGCCAACAAAAATTTCCACAATATTCCTTATTTTCTCTAACACTGTTTCTTTTTTCTTTTCTCGTGCACCATGTCTACGTGATGTTGCAGGAATTATACTGTCTAACTCATCTCCCGCATACTCCACATATCCTTTTCCAATTGCTTTTTCTATAAAACGTTTTGAATTTTCTTTTAATTTTTCTTCTTCTACCAAATAATTAATTTTATTCATTTTTTCCTTTTTTGCAAAACTATAAAATGTCTCAAGAATATCATCAGTAGTTTTTAATTCCGATAATCTTGTTTTATTAATAAAATCTATAATTAATTCTTCTTTTGCTCTGGTTCCAAGGCTTGTTCTAATAACTCTACGAACTTCAGCTTTCAAACTGTCCATATCATCATTTTCTTTAGATTTTTCAAGAATTAAAGCTAAAATATAGTCCAAATTTATTTCATCTGTTTTTAGCAAATCAATTTGAAATTCAACATCAGAAAAATCAATATTTTCTCCATCTGTTACTTCATTTCGTTTTGAATTTAGAATATTTTCTCTGATATCAACATATACACTTTTCATATCTTGCATTTGTCTGTCAGAAATAATTTTTTCAAAATTTTCAAATTCATCAAAATTTCTAAGTATATTTTCTGCTTTTAATACTTCACCAAAAAGCTCTACAAATTCTTTTTTATCTGCTTCAAGCTCTATTTCAGTCGGTTCCGGAAATTTAGCAATAATTTCATTACATATATCTACATATCCTTTAATTGTTTTCCCGGTTTCTTCATCAGTAAAACCATGAATATATTCTTCATAACTTTTTTCCAAAATTATATTTACACTGTTTTCATCACCAAAAGTTTTAATTGCATTTTGTGTCGCTTTTTCCAAATCCCTGAAACAAACAATATTACCAAAAGTTTTAACCTTATTCAATATACGATTAGTCCTTGAAAAAGCTTGAATAAGACCGTGAAATCTTAAATTTTTATCAACAAATAAAGTATTTAATGTAGGTGCATCAAAACCGGTTAAAAACATGCCGACAACAATAAGTAAATCAACTTCTTTGTTTTTTACTTTCAATGATAAATTTTTATAATAATTTTGAAATTCATTACCATTGATTGAAAAATTTGTTTTAAAGTAATTATTATAATCTTTAATTACCTTAGTTAAAAATTCTTTTGCAGTAGAATCCATAGCAGATACATCAAAATTTTCTTCTGATATTTCTCCAATAATTGACTGTTCTTCATTTGCAGTAAAACTGTATATAGTAGCAATTTTTAATCTTTTTTCTTCTGGCAAGGATTCCTGTTGTTTCTGAAACTCTTCATAATATAGTTTTGCCGCCTCAACACTTTGTACTGCAAACATAGCATTAAAGCCGTTTAATCTTCTATGCTTTAAATCGTAAAACTCATTTCTATGTGTCTTAGTATCAAAAACTTTTAAAATGTGCTTTGTAATTTCAGTTATACGTTCAGGATGTAAAAGCATTTTGCTTTCTAATTTAGCTAATTTTTTTTCATCATCTTCTTTTTCTGCTGACTTAAATTTAGGAGTAATATTATTGTAATCCACCTTAAATTTTAAAACTTTTCCATCACGAATAGCATCTGTTATTACATAACTGTGAAGCTGTGCTCCGAATATTCCTGATGTAGTTTCTCCACCAAGAGAGTTTTCCGGGAAAATTGGTGTTCCTGTAAAACCAAATTGATAATATTTTTTAAAAGATTTTCTGATATTTTTTTGTGCATCTCCAAATTGTGAACGATGGCATTCATCAAAAATAAGTACACAATGCTTGTCATAAATTTCATGATTGGAATTTTTCTTTATAAACTCATTCAATTTTTGAATAGTTGTAACTACAATTCTGTTATCATCTTTTTCAATACATCTTTTAAGTTCTTTTGTATCTTTACTTCCATTCACACTGTCCGGCTGAAATCTTTGATATTCTTTCATAGTTTGATAGTCTAAATCTTTTCTATCTACCACAAAAAATACTTTATCTATAAAATTAAGCTCTGTTGCTAATCTTGCAGCTTTAAATGAAGTAAGTGTTTTTCCTGAACCTGTTGTATGCCAAATAAAACCACCTGCTTCTGTTTTTCCTGCTTTTTTTGCTTCATAGCTTGAGTTTATCTTCCATAAAATTCTTTCTGTTGCTGCTATTTGATAAGGTCTCATAATAAGCAGTATATTATTTACATCAAAAACACAGTATTTTGTAAGTACTTCAAGAATAACACGCTTTTCAAAAAATGTCTTTGTAAAATCTTCTAAATCATGAATAACCTTATTTTTAGCATCCGCCCATTCACAAGTAAATTCATAATTATTTTTATTTTGTGCTGTTGTATTTGCAAAATATCTTGTATAAGTGCCATTGGAAATAACAAAAATCTGCACATACTTATATAGAGAATTTTCACTATTGAAGCTCTCTTTACTATATCTATGAATTTGATTAAAAGCCTCATGAAGATTTACACCTCGTTTTTTTAATTCAATATGAACTAATGGCAATCCATTAACTAAAATTGTTACATCATAGCGATTGTAACTGCTTCCTTTCTGACTAACTTGATTTATAACTTGTAAAGAATTATTATGAATATTTTTCTTATCAATAATTTTTATGTTTTTTAAATGTCCGTCATCAAAAATAAAATCATAGATATGATTCTCTTGGATTTTTCGTGTTTTTTCAATCATACCATCATTTGGAGTATCTAAATATTCCAATAAAAATCTATTCCATTCTTCGGCTGAAAAAGAAATTCCATTTAACTTTTCAATTTGTGTCTTTAAATTTGTATATAAATCATCATTAGATTTTACAATAAGTCTCTCATATCCTTGAGAAATTAAATTATCAATCATATTTCTTTCAAGTTCGGCTTCACTTTGATAAGATGCTTCTCTAATACTGTTGTTTTTTTCAAAGTTTGCTAAAATAATTCCATTGGTCATTTCAGCTATTGTAGATGTGGTGTACTGTATTCTTTCTTCTGACATTTAAGTTACTCCTTCCATTTAATATTTTGCATATATTTTAAATTTTTTACAATTTTTCTTATATATTAATTATTTTTAGAAAAATCTAATAACTTTTCTCTATAATATTCATATTGTTTTTCTCTTAATTCTATTTCTTTTGGTAACCCCTTTGTTAAATCATTGATTAAAATATCAAATTTATCTAAGATTTTAGAAACATATTTTTGCACTTCTTTTGAAATAATAGGTACAGGTAAAGATTTTATAATATTTGTGTTAAGATTGCTAACAGACGAACTATTTATTTTATTTCTCCAGTATTTTTCCACTTTTGAAGAAACTAAATAATAGTATAAAAAATCACTATCTAAAGTATTTTCATAATTACTAATTGATGCCCAACCATCATGAATAGCCCCTATTATATCCAAAATATACGGACGACCATAACTCATTGAGTTTGACATTACAAAGTCTCCCTTTTTCAAAATTCTTGATTTTTTTGCACCCTCTTGAGTTATTTTTTGTTCTGTTTGCTTTATATACTTAGAATTTTTAGAAACATCACCTATTTTTATCCAAGGTATCCCTTCATGACTATCAGTTAAATATTTATTTATAGGTCTTGGAGAGGCTCCTCTTGTAATTATTGATACTTCTCCCAATGTTTTCCATTCAACTTTATTAAATAATTCAACCTCCACAATCGCCGCAGCCTCTTTTAAAATACTAAAGAACTTAGTATCTATTATAAGGCAGGCAGGCAGGCAGGCAGGCAGGCTACCATATTTTTCATCAAATGTCAAGAGTTTTTCTCTATAAAATTCATATTGTTTTTGTCTTTGTTCAATTTCTTGTGGCAATAAACCTTGTGTATCAGAAAGCAAAGATTGGAATTTATCTAAAATTTCTACAACTTTATTTTGAATTAAAATTGGTGGCAAATATAATTTTATATTTTTAACCATATCAGTTGTCAATGATGGTATACCAGTATGTATATGATTAATTTTGCTATTTTGCAAAAAATAATATAAATATTTAATGGCAATATCTTGTTTAGGTAATAGACAAAGCAATCTGACAATTGGATAGTATGGTTCTTCTCTCAAGCATACATAACCTATTGTACCTCTTGCTGAAACTGTTACACTTGGCTTATCTACCCTAATTTGATTTGTGTATCCATATAATGCCTTTTCAGCGATACCATTGCTATAAATAGGAATAGAGAACTCTTTTGTTTTTGTCTTAGAAAAATTATTCTTAGGTACATCTCCCCCCACCATTATATCTACTATTTCTCCAAGTGTAACTATCCTTAATTCATATTTTTTATCTTCCAATCTATCTAATTTTTTACTCAATTTATTTAAATTTTCTTCACTCAAAAGCATATCTCTATAATAAGAATACTGTTTAGTACGAGCTTGTAATTCAGCTTGTAATTCAGTAACATAATTTGTAAATTTGTCAAGTATTTTTACAATTTTTTCTTGAGTTTCTATGCTAGGGATTGGAATTTCCAAACTTTCTAAAGTTGTTTTTGAAATACTTGGAATCCCTGCTCCCTCTTTTTTATCTTGAAGTTTTTCTTGATTCATTTTCAAAAAATGATAAATGTATCTATTCAAAACTGTATCTTTAGGATTTATAGCAAATGCATGTGCCCCTAACCAAAATTTATTTTCTATAAAATTTATAAACCCCGCTGAAGCTCCCCCCTGTGAAATAGTTATAGTATTGGCACTTTGATTATACACTTCTACATATCCAGAAGGAGTAATTCCTCCATTTATAACAGGATATTTACCATCTTCCAACATATCCCTTTTGTTAAATTGTTTTCCTTTAACAATATCACAAACTTCCCCCAACTTTTTCCACTCAACTTTTTCATTTTTTATCATATCCATTATTTTAGACATTCTTATTTGCTCCTTTAATTTTTGATTAAAGTTTTTATTTTTTCTTACTATTTTCTTTTGCAATTCTTTCAATATTTTTAATTTCTTCTAAATAATCTCTTTCTACTTGGGTTAAATTTTTTTCTCTGAATTTTTTATATTCACTTTTAACTTTTTCTGACATCTCTTGATTTGTAATTTTACCATTCCCTTGTAAAATATCTTCTCCAACAGCTTTTAAGATTTTATCAACATGTTCTACCCAATCTTTCATGTACATAACAATTTCTTTTTCTGCTTGTCTTTCCGCAAATTCTAAATAACCAGAAACTAAATTATTTAAACTTTTTAATTCTTTTTCATTTAAATAGTTTTTTGCTATTTTTGCTTCTTTTAAAGTTGGAAGCTCTCCTTTAAAAGTTTTAAGCCCCATAAAATCCTTTTCACTATTTACACGATTATATACAAGTTCACTTGCAGTATTATGATGAATTGCATAGTGCATTTTATTTTGCACAGTTGCAAAAAAATATTTTGCTTCATCACTATTTTTATTATAATCTATACTTGTTGCAAATAAATCTAAAACCTGTCTATAAAAAACTTTTTCACTTGAACGAATATCACGAATACGCTCTAGTAATTCTTTAAAATACTTTCCTCCACCATTTTCTTTTAATCTTTCATCATCCATAGCAAAGCCTTTTATTAAGTATTCTTTTAAAACTGTGCTTGCATAATTTCTAAATTGCATTCCTCTTGGTGAACGAACACGATAACCTATTGCTAATATCATATCTAAGTTATAAAATTTTATTTTATTAGTTTGTGTTTTCCCCATTATTGCACCATGTTGAGTGGTATGCAACTGATAGTTGCATACCACTTTTTCTTCTAATTCTCCATCTTCAAGTATTGTTTTTATATGCTTAGTTATATTTTGTCTTGTTGTTTGAAAAAGTTCTGCTATTTCCAATTGACTAAGCCAAATTGTTCCATCAAGTAAATGAAGTTCTACTCTGCTATTTCCATCTTCTGTATTATATATAATAATATCATTTTTCATCAGCTTAACTCCTTTACTATCTCATTAATAGAAGCTCTTAGTTCATTAATTCTTAAAACAGTTTCTTCAATCTCCTTATTTAATTTTACTATATCAATTATTTCCCTTGTATCTTCTTTTTCTACATAAGTTGATACGGATAAGTTATAATCATTCTCTTCAATTTCTGATTTATCTACATATCTTGAGAAGTATTCTTTATCAGTTCTATTTCTAAATTCCTCAACTATTGCATTTATATTTTTTTCTTCTAAGATATTATTATTTGTTTCTTTCTTAAACTCCTTACTTGCATCTATAAATAAAACTTTATTTTCTGTTTTATTCTTTGCCATTACTAAAATACAAGTTGCTATTGATGTTCCAAAAAATAAATTCTCTGGTAACTGAATAACACAATCAACAAAGTTATTTTCAACTAAATATTTACGAATCGTTTGTTCTGCTCCCTTACGATAAAAAATTCCAGGAAAACATACAATTGCTGCTCTCCCTTTGCTTGATAAATAACTAAGTGAGTGCATTATAAAAGCATAATCAGCATAAGATTTAGGGGCTAATTTTCCTGCCGGAGCAAATCTTTCATCATTAATAAGAGTTGGATCAGCATCTCCTACCCATTTTATTGAGTACGGAGGATTAGAAACAATTGCATCAAAAGGCTTTTCATCTTTGTGTAATGGATTAATTAAAGTATCTCCTCTTTTAATTGAAAAATTATTATAATTTACATTGTGTAAGAACATATTCATACGAGCTAAGTTAAAGTTGGTCATATTAATTTCTTGTCCAAAAAAACCTTCATCTATAATATGTTCATCAAATTGTTTTTTCATTTGTAGGAGCAAAGAACCACTTCCACATGTAGGGTCATATACTTTGTTAATACTTGTTTTTCCATCCATAACAAGCCTTGCCAAAAGCTTTGATACAGTTTGTGGAGTAAAAAATTCTCCTCCTGATTTACCTGCATTACTTGCATAATTTGAAATCAAATATTCGTAAGCATCACCGAAAGCATCAATATCATTATTCTTAAAATTTCCAAAGTTGATTTCCGCTATTCCTGTTAATATATCAGTTAGTCTTCTGTTCTTTTCTGCTACTGTTGCACCTAAACGATTACTGGTTGTATCGATATCTTCAAATAAACCTTTTATATCATCTTCAGAAGCAAAACCGATAGCACTTCCCTCAATTGCTTTAAATATATTTGCCAAATCAGTATTTAGATTCTCATTTTCCTTGGCATCTTTTACAACTCTCTCAAAAAGTTGACTTGGCAAAATGAAAAAACCTTTCTCTTCCACTGTACTTGATCTGAAATCTATTTCAGCTTCTTCATCAGAAATTTTTGCATAATCAAAGTCTGTATATCCTGCTTCATGTTCAGCAGAATTAAAAAATTCAGTCATATTTTCTGATATAAATCTATAAAAAAGAATTCCTAATATGTACTGTTTGAAATCCCATCCATCAACTGCTCCACGAACATCATCGGCAATTGCCCAAATTTTTCTATGGAGCTCTGCTCTTTGATTTATTCCATTATTTTCTTTCAAGTTGTCAGCCATTTTTTCCTCACTTTATAAATTTTTATTAAGTCTTTAATATTTCTTATTTTCATTTTTTCTAGATATTATCTAAAATATCATAGTTAAAAAATATTTGATAAAGTTAATTTCTTTTTTATTGTAACAATAAAGATGAAATTAAAATATTTTTATATTTCATAAAAAATTTGTTTATAAAAATTATACCAATTCGTGTTCCAATTTTTTTCTAAACATAAATTATATAAGTCTTCTTCATTTTGTATACCCTTTTCTGTTATTAACTCATGAGTCTTTTTATTAATAATAAGTCCATTGTCAAGCTCAAGTTGTAAGTCCGGATACAAAGCTACACTTCTTATATGAGAAAATTCGGCAGTTTGAATTTTTAAATTCATACCTGTTAATTCATCAGTCACAATACTATATTTTTTTATTCTTTGATTTTTTAACTTATTTCTTTTATAAGTAAGATCTTCAAAGTATCTCGCTCTCATTACTTCAGCCTTATCAGAGTCTCTTATTAAAAGATACAGTTTTTCAGAATACCTTATATAGTCTCTTCTACGAAAAGTTGTAGCTGAATCAAAAATAATAGAAAGTAAAGAAATAAATTCTGCTCCAGTAATATATTCAGTACCAGTTCTATTAATTGTAGCAAGATAATATTTAACTAAATCTTTTTTTACGCGTAACAAAGTATGCAAATATTTATTACTAATCCATATAATACCTTGTCCGTCAAGTTTTGTTCCATTAATCCAAGCATTTTGTATAGCAGTAGCCCAATTATCATTTAGTTCTCCATAGTCAGTTCCTCTTATATCTCCCTGCAAATCCTTAATTGAAATTAAATTTTTAGAAAGTGCATATTTCATCTAAATCATCCCTTTATACAACTTTTCCAATGCTTGCATAGCTTCAGTTGCTTTTGAATGCTTACATCTATCAGGATGAATAAGTTTTACCATTTCTTTACGCCATTTTTCCGCTATTTTTTTATCACGATAGTAATCATAAGTTATTCCTAAAAAATCAAGTTGTAATTTCCCTTCAAGCTCCACTAAATAAAATATATACTTAGAAATTTCATCTTTAAAATACAGATCTTCTTGTTTATTCAATAAATTTTTATTAGTAATATATTTATCAAATAAGTTTTGCCATGAATTAGCAGTAACTTTTTTATTTAAAATTTCAGATAATTTTTCTTTTGCTTCTTTTAAAGTTGAAAAACTATTTTTCAATTTTTCAACAGAATCAATCATATTAATATCTGTTATTTCTTCTTTTATTAATATGTACTTATCGTATAAAACTTGCCATGAATTAGCAGTAACTTTTTTATTTAAAATTTTAGCTATTTCCTCTTTAGCATTTTTTAAACTTTTAAAAGTAATTTTTAAAAGCTCAACAGAATTAATTTTAGTAATATCTAACATATACATTCCTTTCAAATAATATAATTTATTTTTTATTTCCTTTATATTCATGTGTAAAATTTTTATCGTATAATCTTAACTTTTCATATTCATTTATCCAAAATCTCCAACTAGGATTTAGGCTGTTTTATTAATTCCCACTTTTTTTACTTTTTATTCAATATTTTCAAGAATTACTAAAACTATTTTTTGACCTTCTTAACTTACTTTTTATACGACTATCACAAGTTTTAACATGAGTAAGATAAGAAGTTGAAAGTGTTTTCACAAACTTGTCTATCATATATACAGGTAGAAATATTATCATTGAGGTTTTACTAAACTTTCTTTGGAACCAATGAACCTGCATAGATAATAACATCAGCTTCCTTTGATATTTTTTGTACCTTTATTATAATTAATTCACGGTCTTCGGGATCTGATCATATAAAATTTTTCTCTTCCAAATCTTACTTAAATATCAAGTACTTAAACAAATAATTTAAATATTTTCATAAAAAACTATTTCCACTTTTATCCTGTCAGGATCCTCAAAATACAAAGCATAATGCTCCGGTCCCCCTGCAAAGGGATATTTATTATCATAGAGAAGCCTAACGTTCTCTTTTTTTAGAAACTCTCTCAAATTGTCTATTTCTTCCTTTGAACCGCATTTATACGCAATGTGATTCAATCCTATATTACAACGATTGTATCCATTTTTTATATATTTGTTTTTTGTCTGGACAAAAACAATATAGGAATTTCTATCCCTGTAACTGAAGCCTTCCGGCCATTCCTGATATATGACATATCCCAATCGAGGCAACAGAATATCATAAAATTTTCTTGTCTTTACTATATCGCTTACATATATTTCAATATGACTTATCATAATCTGAATCTCCCTCAGCTTTATTTTTTAACGTCCTAATATTTTTAAATCCGATACACTATTATTTTTTCTTAATCTGTTTTTTCCATTTTACGTTCTTTTCTCTTATTTATATTCTTTCATTTTTATTTAAAATAGATTTTTCAAACAATGGAAAAATACTCATCTGACATCTGAAACCAGACCTTTTCATTACATTATTATTTTATAATTTCTCCTGTCCATGAATTTATACCACCAAAATCAATAACATTCGTATATCCCTTTTTAATAAGCTTTAATACCGCCTGTCTGCTTCTGCTGCCGCTACGACAATAAACCATTATTAACTGATTTTTATCAGGAAGCTCTCTAATTTCACTATCTCCTATTGTATTCAAAGGAATAGAAACAGCATTTGGAATATGCCCTTCCATATATTCGTTTTGCGTTCTTACATCAACAATAATATAGTTTTTTTCATTTGCCATTATCTGTGCCGCTTCTTCCGAAGTTATTTTTCTATATATTTCAGTCGACGAATTTTCTTCGGAAATTTTTACGCTTTTCTTTTTTATAACTGAAAATAACACTACTGTAGTTAACATAAGTATTAATATAGTTATAAACATTATATTTTTTTTCATTTATACTACCTCCTTATAAAACAATCGTAATATTAAGATTTCTTTTTATTTTCTTGCAGAGATTACATAAATGGGATTTTCAGCCGTCATCATATTGAAATCTTTCATTTTTCTATTTTTTGCAATCATTACTTGAGTTATATCCAAATCCCTAAATTCAATTTTTTTTTATACATTCTAACGCCTCAAATGTATTCTCAAGAACTATAAAATTCAGGACTATAATTCTGTTATTTTTTAAATTATTATAAGAATATTTTATAATTTCTTCCAAATTTCCTCCCGAACCTCCGACAAAAATTCTGTCAAACATTATTCCATTAGGTAAATCATAAGGTGCTTTTCCTGAAATTACAGTCATATTTTTTATACCGAATTTTTTCATATTCTGTTTAATAAGGTCGACAGCCTCATTTTTTGTTCTACCGTATAAATATGACCATTTTTTGCAAACCTTGACATTTCTATACTGACGGAACCTGTGCCACCTCCTATATCAAGACATATATCCGTATCCTTTATTTCCATTTTAGAAATACTTATCGCCCTTATTTCTTCTTTTGTCATAGGTACTTTAGTCCTTATAAATTCCTCATCTTTTATATGGTACATTCCGCCCCTAATTTTTTCTTTTAAAATAATCTGTTTGACAGGATTTTTTACCTTCAAACTAAAGTTCCGTATTTTCATTTTTTATATTTTCCAATATGTTTTTCATTTCCTTATAACTTTTTATAAATACAGTTTTTTCCTCATAATTTTTAACTATACTTTTTATATCCTCAAAATTTTCCTTCTGAAATTTATCTGTCCATTTTAAAAGTTCCTTTAAAGATTTTAAAGTTTCCTTTTTCCCTTTTTCCATTTTGAATTTTCTTTTTATAAAACGTTTTATAATATTGAACCTGTATATTTTCCGAGGAAGTTCCAAAATATAAATTATATCTGCCTGCTTAAAACTTTCCATACACCATTTATAATAAACCCCCTCCATTATCCAGATCTTTTCTTTTAAAATTTCCTGAAACAGAGTGTTTCTCTTTTCAGTATTTCTTTTTACTCCGTAAATATCGGAACTGTTTTCCCATTGAAGGTTGTCTAACTCAAAATATTTTATTTTCAGTTTATCCGAAAGCTTTCGGGCAAAATATGTTTTTCCTGTTCCACTTACTCCGATTATACGTATTTTCATTCAAAATCTCCAATTTTCAAAAAATTTCTTATATTCAGGTATGTTATAAAAACTGTTTTATTTCTTTTTTACTCCTTATGAGGATATATTAAACCTATTATAATTTTTTCAGAGCTATTCTTTTACTTTCATAAAGAACACTAAACAGATATATATCGTCTTTTCAGGATAACCGTCATATTCAGGATAATATATAAATCCCAGTTTTTGTGCCAGTTTGAAAGAAGGCATATTATTTCTCTTTGTTAGCACCATTATAGGAATATCGGTAAAAACTTTTTCCGCTTCTTCGATTATTGCACCACACGCTTCAAAAACAAATCCTTTTCTCTGGAATTCGGAACTAATTCTATATGCCAGATTTAATACTTGTATATTATTAAATTTCCTTATAGACAAACCTCCGTAACCTATAAAGAACCTGAAGATAATTCACGAATTATATAATATTCCGTCTCTTTCTCCTTCCAGTCCTTTTTTATCCGGTATTGAAGAGTTTCTTCAGTTTCTTCTATACATTTATCAGGTCCGTGAGGATTAAAAAGATTGACTTCAGGTTTTGAGGTGAGCTCATACAGTTCCTTTAAATCACCCAAAGAGGGTTTGCTTAATTCAAGTCTCGAAGTTTTTATATTTTTCTTCATTTTTTCCTTTATATCCCAATTCTTTCTGAAACCTTAACAGGTATCCGTCAGGATCCTGGCAAAGAAACTGCTTTACTCCTATATACCCTTCATTTTGTCTATACCATTTTTCTTCCATTTCCAAATAAAGATTGTCAGTATTTTTTATTTTTTCATAAATAAAATCAATATCGAATAAATTTATTTCAAAATTAATTCCTCTACCGAAAGGATACCCCAAATTTCCCGTAACCCAATTTTTTGAAATACCTGTTTCTTCAAGCATTATTTCAGCAGCTTCATTTCTTATATATGCAAATTTTTCTTCTTTTCTCTCATAAACTATCTCAAAGCCACATATATCTACATAAAATCTCAAACTTTTTTCTATATCCGAAACCAAAAGCTCAGGTACTAAAGCAGGTTGAAATATTTTTTTACTCATAATTCACCTTTCTTTTCCGATTTTTTTAATATTTTTTCTATTGAGGCCGTACTAAATTATTTTATCCCTTTCCTTTCGGGATACCTTTCCTAAATACAGTTTATTACTTATTCCTCTATTTTCTTATATGAGCTTTGTATTTTTCTTTCATTTTTTAATTTCAATAAGATTTACAGTAAAGACTGTTAAATTTTTTTGTAAATTTTTTCAAAAGGCACACGGAAACGTTCTCCCCATACTCCTGTTTCTTCATCTCTTATACCGCAAGCTATTATCATATTGATTTCAGTATTAAAGGGAAGTTGCAAAATTTTTTTTACACGTCTGCTGTCAAATCCTTCCATAGGACAGGTATCATAATTCTGTTCCGCCATTGCCAGCATAAATGTTTGAGCTGCAAGAGCACAGCTTTTATGTACTGTTACCCTTATATCATTTTCAGATACTTCCCTCATCATAGGACGGAAAATTCCTGTTGATAGTGCAATAAACTTTCTTAACAGTCCTAACATACCGAAAAATCTTCCATAGATTAAAGGTATTATTTTTCCATAATAAATTTCCCAATTTTTAATATGTTTTTCATATTTTTCAGGAGAACCGTTTCTTTTTACATTTTCCCTCTCAAATGCCAGTGCATCTTTTGCCCTTTCTATGTACAAATCTTGTCTAGTAACAAAAACAACCATTTCCTGGGCAGTTTTTGCAGCACTCTGATTCAGACAGGCTATTGATAAGTTTTTCAGAACTTCTCTATCTGTAATATGTAAGCATTCCCACAATTGCATATTTGAGCTTGTAGGAGCGAGCAAAGCCAGTTCCAGACATTGACGTACTTTTTCACTGTCTATTCTTCTATTACTGTCGTAAGTTCTGACAGAACGTCTATATTCCAATATTTCTTTCAATCCCTTCATTCTGTTTCCTCCCTGAACTGTTTTATATTGTTTTCTTCTGTTTACAAAATTGATTTCTATATAAAGGTTTAATAATCCGACTATTAAATCATATATAGATTATGTTTATTTTCTTTAAAGCGGAATAGTTTTCTTCCCTTCTTTTTTTCAGTTCAAATCAGTTCAAATTTTCATATTAAAATATAATATTTTTTAACTGAAATCAGTATAAATCCGGAGTTTTCTATAATTTTTCCGCTTCCTTTTTCACCGTATTTTCAAGAGTTTTTAAATCTTTTTTTGCTTTTTCCACATCATATGTCTTTATTTTCTTATTTTCCATAATTATTTTTCCGTTTATAATAGTTGTTTTTACATCTCCCGGAAGCATTGAATAAACAATTGCCGAATAATAATCATATATAGGTTGCATATTTAAAGACTTCGTATCAATTATTATTATATCCGCCAATTTTCCTTCTTCAAGAGAACCTATTACGTCTTCCATATGAAGAGCTTTCGCTCCTCCTATTGTCGCCATTTCCACTACTTTGTAAGGAGGCATTGCCGCTCTGTTCTTGCTGTTAAGCTTATGAACTTTGGCAACATAGCCTAATTGACTTACAAGATCGAGAGTATTTCCACTCATAGGACCGTCCGTTCCTAAGCCTACTCTTAATCCTTCATCAAACATTTTTAATGCAGGAGATACCCCTTTTGCCGATTTTATATTAGCAACCATATTGTGAGCAATTCCCACATTTCTTTCTTTCAATATTTTTATATCACTGTCATTTACAAATATTACATGTCCGGCCACTACCTTATCAGTTAAAAATCCTATGGAATCAAGATATTCTATGACCGTTTTATTATATTTCTCCTTTATCTGCTTAACTTCATTTTCGGTTTCGGCAATATGCATTAATACTGGCACATTATATTTTTTAGAAAGTTCCGTAACTTTTTTCAGATATTCCTCCTCAACTGTATAAGGAGCATGAGGAGCAAATGCAGGTGTTACGAGCTGACTATTTTTATACTGCTTTATAAACTTTTCAGCATATTCTATTCCTCCATAAGGTTCTTTTGCATCCGCAACCGGATTTTTTATTACCGTTTCCCCAAGTACTCCACGCATTCCTATAAGCTCGGCAGCTTTTGCCACTTCATCTTCAAAATAATACATATCCGCAAAAGTTGTCGTTCCTGTACTTATCATTTCCAATATTCCGTATATTGCCCCTTTATACACAAGTTCTCTACTTACAAGTTTATTTTCAAGAGGGAAAATGTATCTTCTGAGTCTGTCAGGCACATCATCTGCCAATGATCTGAAAGGAACCATTGAAACATGAGTATGCGTATTTATAAAACCGGGCATTACTATATCTTTAGCAGCATCTATCACTTTCTTCCCTTTATATTTTGAAAGTAACTTTTCATTTCCTATAGCTTTAATTTTACTGTTTTTTATAACTATAACTCCATTTTCTATAACTTCTTTCTTTTCATTCATAGTCAGAATCGTGGCATTTTTAATAAGAATATCCACATTTTCTCCGAAAACTGTAATTCCCATCACTAAACTCAAAATCAGTAAAATAAACATTTTTTTCATAAAAATCATCCTCTCCGTTATATTATTTTTTATTTCTGTTATTTAACTTCCGAAATTTTGTTCCGATTCCGATAAAATAAAAATTTTCTTTTATTTCCTGTTTCCTTTCCACATGATCTCCTACAATCTTTTCCTTCCGCTATTTTCCAAATATTTAATTATATTTTTCTTCTTTTCGGTTCAGGTAATTTTTCATACATATCTTCAAATAATTTTATTAAAAGTTTCTCATCTCCGATATTGTCAAAATCAATAAGCAACATTTTATTTGCCCCTTCATAAGGTATTTCATAAATTGCGTCAGGCATATGCTTTAAAATTGCTTTAACAGACTTTATAAGAAACCTGTTATCATAAATCCCACCTATAACTTTTTCCCGATAATAAATAATATACTCTCCCATCATTTTCCTATATGAGATTTCTTCAACTCCTGAAAGTTTTTCTAAAATATGATTCAGATATTCTTTACTTGATGCCATTAAAATATCTCCTCCTATTTTTAATGCTCTAATGCTTTTTCATCACACTTAAAAAATGTATGTTTCATTCCGATAATTAATATTAATCAACGTCCTGTCGAAATAAATTCAATATTATTCTCGAAACACCATTTCATTATACTGTCATATAATAAATCATAATCTTCATATACGGTTGACGGACGTAAAAGTGGGAACTCTTTCAAATAGGGAGGAAGATTACCCAAAATAAACATATATTTTTCCTCCTTACTGTGAATTATCATTTTTCTATCATTGAACAAACTGTAAAGAGTTGCTTCTTTCCGTGTCATTTCTATCCTGTTTACATCATATTTGGAAAAATTCGTATTGTCTACACTTATATCTTTGCTTTTTACAATAATGTATTCAGGTGTATATTTTTCTATTCTCTTTTTTAGAAAAAATAAAAAGACGATCACAGGAACAAATATTCCTATTATAAAATATCCGAATATTATTAAAAAGAAATATAGGATTAAAAAGAAATATGGGCGAAATGCCTCAAATATCATAAAAATCATTATTAATGAAACGGCAAGTATACCAAAGACAAATATTATAGTTATAATCCATACTTTTTTTATACGTTGGGAAACCATTTTCTGTCCGCCGACAAAAAATTTTCCTGAAGTTTTTTCAGTATCAAATATTTCTCCGTTTTTAAAATCATCATTTTTTGAACTTATATATTTGTACTTTTCCATTGCTACTGTAAGTCCATTACACTGATCTGCAGACAGCCAGTTACATTTAATATTTTTCTTTATTCCGTTTTCTTTAAAATAAAGGTTTCTTTTAAGGTAATAACCTTTCCGTGTCTTTTTCGGCTTCATTTCCAGATATACTTTATTTTTTTTAATATCCAATCTGTATTTTTCTTTAAAGAAACTGTGATAAATGAGTAGCCCGTTTTCCAGTACGATTTTTTTTCCTGAATTATAAACTGCTCCTCCTATTATAGAAAATGTAGCCGTTATAAAAAATAATTTATTTATTTCTATCAAAGAAGTATCTGTCACTCTTCCTGTAGCAACTTTGAAAATAAATAATATTAATGAAACTGAAAGCATAGACAGCATTACTGACACGATAAAATATTGAATTATAAGCCATATATGTGTAAAAAGCTTAGTTTTATATATTTTTTTCATTTTAAAATCCCCTGATTTTCATATTTTTGTAACATTTTCTCATTTCCCGTATATACAAATTTAAGAGCTCTTCAAAATTATCTACTTTCTACTTTTATTTTTCATATTTTTTTGACTTTATTTGACTTTAGAAATTTCATATTCAGAAATAAATTTTTCAATTTCATCAAAATCATATGAAAACAGTATTTTTTTTCTATCCTCTTCTGTTAAAAAACCTTCTACAACCATTGTGTCGTACATATTTTTCAAATTATCGTAATATCCATTTATATTGAATAAAATACACGGCTTTATATTCTGTCCTATTTTTGCCCACGAAATAACTTCTGAAATTTCTTCCAATGTTCCCGGTCCTCCGGGCAATGCAACATATACTTCTCCCCTTTCAATCATTATTTTTTTGCGTTCCGTCATAGTATTTACTGTTATAAATTCCGTTAAAGATTGATGTGCCGCTTCCTTTTCCTTTAAAAAGACAGGCATTACTCCAACTGCTTTACATCCGCCTTTCAGAACAATATCTGCAATAATTCCCATAAGTCCCGATTTTCCACCCCCGTAAATAAGGGAGTAATTATTTTTAACAATCCAATTCCCAAAATTTTCAGCAGATTTTTTATAAATTTCACTGTTTCCTGAATTTGCTCCGCAATAAACTGTAATATTCATTTTTTAACCTTTCAATTTTAAATTCTATATATGCTTCTTTTTCCAAATTCCGTTAATATGTAAAAACTTATCTAAAAAGTATTACTACATTCATTTCGAATTTTTCTTCATGATCTTTCAACTCTTCAGCTTTAAACTTGTAAATTTTCTCATTAGGATAGGAAAGGTTTTCTCCTATATAAACCGTTGTTTCTCCTAAGGCATTTTCAGTAAAAATCCGGGCTATTTTCCGAAGAGTATTGTTTTTATCGGTAAGTAATCCCACTTTACGGTATTCTTTCAGTTTTTTTATATAATCCAGTTCTTTCCCATGAACACTTCCTACATAAGCATCATGCCGGTAATCGGATATTCTGGCAAACATATATTGTATGGATAAAATCCCCGGAACTGCCTCAAGTTCTTCAGGAGAATATTTTTTTCTCATAAAAGTGAGCATACTGTAAAATCCTGTATCACCTGATAAAATAAGTAACTGTAATTTAAAAATATTTATATTTTTTATCGAATTTAAAATAATTTTTATCATAAACGTATATTTTAAACTGTGACTTTCCGTTTTTAGCGTTTCTATAAAAGTATAGAAGATTTTCCCGACTTACGGTAGAAATAATCTCCGTTTTTTTTAAGCTCTACAAACTATTCAGAGTATTTCCACTCTGATTTTTTCCTGATTTGCTGCAAATTTAAAACATTATACATTCGGATTTATAATTCTTCCATAAGATATTTAAAAATTCTATATTGGAATAAAATGAAATATGAGGAGGCAAGAAGACTGCCTTTTTTATATCCGCATTTCCACTTTCTTCCGTCATTTTTCGTTAATATTAAAAATGTGCTTTTTTTTCATTAATTTCATTATCTGTAAATATTTCCGAATAATGAAATTCATGACCTTTTGTTTTTATTCCGGTTTCAGTTTCTATGTTTATGTAACCGAATCGATTTATATTAAGTCTGTCTTTCATTGAAATTTCCACATTAATCAGCCCGCAAAATTCCTCTTTTTTCCTGTCGGGAAAACGGAGTCTTTTTGTAAGATATATAAAACCTCCACATTCTCCATATATCTCTACACCTTTTTCATAAGTTTTTCTTATACTTTTTTTCATTGAAAGATTTTGTGAAAGCTCTTCCGCATACAGCTCAGGATATCCGCTTCCAAAATATATAAAATCTGAATTTTTAGGAATATGTTTATCTTTCATAGGACTGAATTTGATTATTTCCGCACCTGAAAATTTTATGAGTTCCATATTCGATTCATAATAAAAAGAAAATGCACTATTTTCAGCTACTGCAATTTTTTTCCCACTGTATCTATCTTCAGTTCTTTTATCGGTTTAAAACTATCCATTTCATCTTCAGGAGAAAATTCACCTGCTATTTCTCTTATTCTTTCAATACCAATACATTTTTCAGCTATTTCTCTGAACAAGTTTATTTTTTCTGTAATTTTTTGGGAATCCTTCATTTCCATTGCCTGCTTGAGCCCAAGATGTCTGCTTTCCACTGAAAGTTTTTCATTTCTCGGAACATATCCTACACATTCTATACTTGTATATTTCTCAATCGCTTCCTTTAGACTTATATACGACTTTTCTGAAGAAACATTATTCAAAATTATATCTTTTATTTTAACATTTTCATCAAGCATTTTAAAGCCTAAAATTTCCGCCGCAATGCCAGTAGAAATACCTTTTGTATTTACAACAAGAATTATAGGAATGTCAAGAACTCCGGATAAATGTGCTGTACTGAAATTATCCTTCGTATGCCCTATTCCGTCATAAAGCCCTATCACTCCTTCGACAATAGCAATATTATGTCCTTTCGAATTTACTTTAAATATGTGCTTTACAGTTCTTTCATCAAACATAAAAATATCAAGATTATGCGATTCATTCCCTGTAAACAACTTATGATATCCCGGATCAATATAATCAGGTCCTACTTTAAAAGGAGCCGTATTTTCATATGAGGACATAAATATACTGCTCACTGTTATTTTTCAGCTTCCGCTTCTTGTTCCTGATATAAGTATTTTTTTCATAATAAGTTACTCTCCCTAAAAATATATAATAGTCCTCTATATCTGTGTAAAAAAAATCAGCTGAAAGCTGAATTTAATACACGCCAAAAGTTCTATAATAAATATTATACCCACATTGTACAACAATATTATACAGAACTAAATCGCCGTTGATTTATTTTTATTGATGTATATTAAATTTTCCCTTCCCAAAAAATTCAAATAAAAACTATTAGGCAAGTCTCCTGACTAACTTCATCCTACTCATACTCTTTCCGAAATTATATTCCAGTGGTCTAATGTATTTTCGTCAGTTTCACAGTAGTGGGGGCTGTATCGGATTTCAACCGATTTCCTTATTAAGTTTAAAAACACCTAAAATTTTACAATTAGTATACTACTTTTTTAGGATTTGTCAAGGAAAAATATTAAAAAATTACACCTTTTATTTCAAAATCAAATGCATTAAAATGTTTTACATTAATACAAATTTCCTTCTCATTTACCTTTTTAATGACATAGTACTAAGAATTTGTTATT
>NZ_RQYW01000012.1 GCF_003932895.1 Leptotrichia sp. OH3620_COT-345
TTGTCCTCGTCAAACACTCTCGCAATTGACAAAATCTATATTATCAAATTTATTAACCTTTGTCAACTACTTTTTTCCCTTTTTTTTTCTTTTTTTTCTTCTCAACTATATATTTATTTTTTTTCTCCATTTTTGACTACATCTTGGGATTGTCCTTATGTTTTTCTTTTGTTGATTTGGCATCTAAATTATATTTATTTTCTTTTATATCATATTCTTTATTTTTGAGTTTATAATATGCTGCAGCGCCTATCATTGCACCATTGTCAGTACAATATTCCATTTTAGGGAAATTTATTTTGATATTTTCAGGAAGTTCTTTAAATTTCTCTCTTAACCTTTTATTTGCTGAAACTCCTCCTGCCACTAAGACTGTATTTACTTTTTTTTCATTAACTGCTTTTAATACTTTATCATATAAAATTTGAACTATAATTTCCTGAAATGATTTTGCCACATTTTCTTTACTTATTTTATTTCCCTTCATACTTTCATTATTTATATAATTTGTTATATATGTTTTAATTCCGCTAAAACTGAAGTTATATCCTTCAATATTCGGCTTCTTTATTTTCAATATTTTTTCTCCTCCAACTGAAAGTCTTTCTATTTCAGGCCCTCCAGGATAAGGTAAATTAAGTATTCTGGCAATTTTATCATAAACTTCTCCGACAGCATCATCTAGAGTCTCCCCCATTAATTCTATTTTTATTTTTCCATTTTCATTATTTATATAATATAAATCTGTATGACCGCCTGAAACAATTAATGAAACAGCCGGTAAATTAACATCATTTTCAATAAAGTTAGAAAATATATGTCCCTCTATATGATTTATCGGTATTAACGGAATCTCATTCGCATAACTTAAAGATTTTGCAAACATTAATCCTACAAGAAGAGAACCTATTAAACCGGGAGTATTGGTTACAGCAATATAATCAATATCTTTTAGTCTACACTCGGCTTTTTCCATAGCTTCTTCAAATACAGGCAATATATTTTCAATATGATGTCTTGATGCTATTTCAGGCACAACTCCTCCATATTCTTTATGTATATCTATCTGAGAAGATATTATGTTGCTTAATACATTTTTACCGTTTTCAACTACTGCTACGGAAGTTTCATCACATGATGTTTCAAATGCAAGTATTTTCATTTTTTAAATTCACTGTTATATTATACAAAATATTTATAACCGTGTATCTCCTTTCCTTTTTTATAATATTCACCAATTATTTTTTCATAAACTTCTTCCACAGAAATATCTGACATACATTTTTCATACTTTTTCGGAAATTTATCATCTCCATAAAGAGAATGAGGAATACATTTCGAATTTTTTATTAAAAAAGTTATATCTTCAAAACTGAATAAATCCGGATCCGTGGGACCGAAAAATACAAAAGTTTTTGTCTTTAACGCTCTTGAAATATGAAAAGGTCCTGAATCATTGACAACCGATATTTCAGCATATTTTATTATTACTCCGCTTTCCTTAAAAGATATTTTTCCACACAAATTTATAATTCTGTCATTTTTTTCAATCAAATCATAATCTTCTTTCCCACCTGTAATAAAAATTTTTATATCAGTTTCTCTTACTATTTTTTTAGCAAGTTCATTATAAAAAGGCCATTTTTTTGTAAATTTTGATGCCCCCGGAGAAAGTACAATATATTTTTCCGACAACAAGTTATATTTCTGTATTAATTTTTTTTCCTGATTTTTATCAATATAAAATTCTAAATCATCACCTTTTCCCAGTTTTCGAGCATTATCATCAAAATATATTCCCAACTTTTTCAGTGAAGTAAAATAACTTTCCACAATAGTACAATCAGCTTTATAATTTATAAGCTTAGCTTTTACCAATAATGTTTTCCACCACTTTCTTTTTTTATATCTATAATATTTCGTTTTTTTATTTTCAAGATTTTTTCCAATAATTCTTGATAAAAATTTTGAATGAAGATCTATTATGTAGTTATAATTTTCAGACTTCAATTTATTAATAATTTTCTTTATATACTTTCTGTCTTTACTTTTTTCCCTGTCAAATAATACAACTTTTTTAACATTTGGATTTAAGGAAATCGCCTCCGAAAATGTTGTATATACTAAAAAGTCTATCGTTGCTTCAGGATACTTCTCCTTTATCTTTTTTATAACCGGTGTTGTAAGCACTATATCTCCAAATGAACTGAACCTTATTATTAATATTTTCATTTATTTCCTCATTTTCATATTTTTTATTATTTTAAATTGCCCCCATAACTTTATGAGGCATATACGGTTCTTCTAAATATTTTATATCTTCTTCACTTAATTTAACATTTAATGATGAAATAGCCGTTTCAAGATGAGAAATTTTTGTTGCCCCGATAATAGGTATTACCGTCTGTTTTTTATGCAATAGCCAAGCTAAAGCTATTTCAGCCCTTTCTCTATTATATTTTTCAGCTATTTCCTTTACTCTTTCTATAATTACTTTATCATATTCCATTGTGGAATCGTATTTTCCTTTTTCCGTCTGATCCGTTTCTTGCCTTTTTGTCTTTTCTGAAGAAATATCGCGTGTAAGTCTACCTGAAGCAAGAGGACTGTAAGGAGTAACCGCTATTTTTTCTTCTTTACACAAAGGCATCATTTCTCTTTCTTCTTCTCTATACAGTAAATTCATATGATTCTGCATTGATACGAATTTTGTCCAACCATTTTTCTCAGCTACATATAATGCTTTCTGAAATTGCCACGCATACATGGCAGATGCACCTATATATCTTACTTTCCCCGATTTCACTATATCGTGTAATGCAGACATAGTCTCTTCTATGGGAGTTTTATAATCCCATCTATGAATTATATATAAATCAATATAATCAGTTCCAAGTCTTTTAAGACTGTTTTCCACTTCAGTCATAATTGATTTTCTTGATAGGCCTTGAGCATTAGCTCCGTTATACATTTCGAAAAAAACTTTTGTTGCAATTACTATTTCATGACGTTTAGCATAATTTTTCAAAACTTTTCCCAAAATCTCCTCACTTTTTCCGAATGAGTAAATATTTGCAGTGTCAAAAAAATTAATTCCCATATCCAATGCTTTTTTTATAATGGGACGACTTTCCTCTTCTTTAAGCAGCCATTTATGAATCCAGTTTTCAGGGTCTCCGAATCCCATACATCCAAGACAAATTTTTGATACATCCAGTCCTGTGTTTCCTAATTTAATGTATTCCATTCCAATCCCTCTTTTCTTAAATAAAACTATAAATTTTTGAATCTAATTTTCTTTTTTATTTTGAGTTTAGTAGTTTAAAATATTATACCTTATTTTGGAAAAGAATAACAGTCAATTTTATTGATTATTACAAATTAATCATTAAATAGAAAAAAGAAAGTTCAACACTTTCTTCTTCATAAATTATGAATAACTTTAATATACTCACTATTGAATCAACTGCAAGTATATCTACTGTTATTTAGAAATATAATGGTGCCTAGAAAAGGATTCGAACCTTCGACCCTGCGGGTATGAACCGCATGCTCTAGCCGACTGAGCTATCTAGGCAAAATTGGTGGCGGGAGCTGGATTCGAACCAACGACCTTCGGGTTATGAGCCCGACGAGCTACCAGACTGCTCTATCCCGCGATATTGACTTTCAATAAGTTTAAATGGTGCCTCGGGCCGGACTTGAACCGGCACGGTAATAATTACCACAGGATTTTAAGTCCTGTGCGTCTACCGATTTCGCCACCAAGGCATTTTATCAACTTAATTTCTTAAAGACAAAACAAATTATATATTAATAAATAATATTTGTCAAGGCTTTTTTAAATTATTTTCTGATATTATTTTTCGATTTGATTTTGTATCTTGTTAAATCTTACTTTCAGCTTCTTCAAGAGAAGTATATCCTTTTTCTTTTATAATATTTTCTATATTCAATTCTGCAAGATTTATATTTTTTTGGATACATTCTTTTATATACATTAAATACATCGTTACTGTTTCAAAAGAATAAGAAAACAGCTCCCCTTTAAGATAAGTTTCTATCGAAGTATGCTCAGGAGTATCGTCTTTTGAGTTAAGAACCCTTCCTTTACTTGTAAGTTTCGGGTACTTTTCCATGAGTTCCTTTTCCCAATTCAGATATATCTTGACAATCTGATTTACCGTTTCTCTTTTTTCAGGCAAAATTTCTGGGAAAAACCCTTTTATTTTTTCGTATTCTTCAGGTGCGCTATATTTCATCATTCTTGCATATTTTTCAACTACAAGATTGGATTTATTTTTTTCTGCTTCTTTCAAATCTTCCAAATAACTCTTGAGTACATTTAAAGGAAATGTTTTCCATTGACTTTTTCTCATAATAAGAAATTCTTCTTTATTATCCTGACATTCTGCTCTACCTCCTGTATTTTGAGCAGATTGAAAAAACTGCCATTCCCTTTCAAGAATCTCTTTTATAATTTTTATTTTCCCCTCACTATTTTCAAAATCCATTTTTCCTCCTAATCAAGCCACGGTGACCATTTTCTCAATTTTTCATCTTTTATTTTTTCCTGAATTTCAGGTCCATAATCTAAAAGAAAATCACTGACATTCGCATTATTTATAATTCCCTGATTTTCCAATTCAAAAATTATATTTTCACATATATTTTCTATTATATTAATTTTTTTATCAGTTTCATTTAAAGAAAGCTCACAAAATTCTTTCAGTAAATAATAAATTTTTTCACCTAAAACAGATAATTCTTTCATCTTTCTGTGCATCCATTTATAAAACAGTTTATACTCTCTATTCAGAAGATAAATCATATGAACAGTTTCATCTATAAATTCAGCTTCTGCTACTCTTGCAGCCACATATTCTCCTCTTTTCATACATCGTCCAAAATTATACTGCCCTGATTGTGCTATTTTCATACATCTTGTAGCTATTTTATTAAGTCTTATATCTTCAGGAAAATATTTTTTCAATTCATTTCGTATTTTAGAAAATTCTCCCAAGTTATCAATAAAAATTTCACCGTTTATAGCTGAAGCAAGAGCCGTTTCAGGAATAATACGCCAATCATACAACCTTGTAGGAGCTGTTTCCATTCCTAAAAATTTATAATACCATTCTCCCATATCCAATATTCCCCGTCTTCCGTTACCCCACTCACTTATATTTAATTTCTGAAATCCCATAAACTCTTTAGGAAGTTTGTTTAATCTATCACTAATCATTTTTCCGTACTCTCTATAATCTTCAGATGTCAGCCATATACAACATGATGGTCCGAAATCATGATCTCTGGAAATTTCATCATCATATCCGAAGCATTCCGATCCTTCTCCTGCAAGGCCTGCTGCCACTCTGTCCAACAATTGAGGAAATTCTTTTTTCAGCTCGGGTAAATATACATTTTCAAAATACAGTTTCGATAACTCAAGACCCTTTATTTTATTATCCATGATTATTACTTTCCTATTCTTTCTTTTACAATTTCAATATTTGATACAAGATTTCTGTAATTATTACTATTTTCTCCGAAAGATTTTTTACATATTTCAGCACTTTGTTCAAAAAGTTCAAGGGCTTTTTCAAAATTTTTCTCATTATAATAATGTATTGCAAGATTATTCAAAGAAGCTGAATAAAGGCTGTGATTTTTCCCCACTTCTTTTTCAATTAATTCAAGGGAAGTTTTTAAACAGTTTTCAGACAAATCATTTTTTCCGACTTTCATATACGGAATTACAAGATTGCTCAAAGTTGTTGCATATTGTAACCTATATTTTTCAGAATTTTCAAGTATTCTAAGACTTTTTTCATGAAGTTCCACAGCTTCTACATATCTGGAGTGCTCTTGATAAAAAAGCCCCAAGTTATTACATACTCCGGCATATAAATAATCATTCTGAAGATTATTCTTTTCATATATTCTCATCGCATCCAAATAAAATTTTTCAGCTTCATCAAATTTCTTCATAAATCTGTATACTTCAGCTAAATTTAAGTTACATGTTGCATATCCTGTATTTTCAACACCATAACATTTTTCTATTATTTTTTTTGCTTTTAAGAGAGCATTTTCAGCTTCATCAAAAGCACTTACATATTTTAAAGTCCCCCCAAGTTCGTTTAAAATTTTTATATTTTCATCACTTTCATTTCCATATACTTCTTCAGTTAATCTTGCGAGCTTTTTCAGAACTTCGACTTCTTCCAAAGTTTTCCCCTCATACATGTAACGATTTCTCAATTCAGTCAGCTCAACTATTTCAATTTTTTTTTCTTCAATTAAAGCCATAATTATTTTCTCCTGATTCTATATTTATCCTAACTTTTCATTTAAACATTCTAAAGCAGTAAGCAGGCAATTTTCTGTATGCCTGCTTATCTTTTTCTTAATTTGAATATACCATCTTTAAAATTCTTTGTCAATTAAAATAACTTTCTGACATATTTTAGACATCTTTACTATAAAAGAAACCTTTACTTATTTTTTACCTTTTTATATTCCTTTCCATAATAAGCTTTAAGATAAATTTCCTTCAATTCTGAGATTAACGGGTATCTCGGATTTGCCGGTGTACACTGATCATCAAATGCATCAAGTGCCATTTTATCCACTGAATCTAAAAAGTCTTTTTCAGGTATTCCATATTCTTTTATACTCATAGGAACTCCTATTTTTTCTTTCAACTCATCTATATGTTTAATTAAATTTTCCGTTTTCTCTTCTTTTGTTTTCCCTCCTAAATTGAAAAAATCAGCCATTGCAGCATATCTCTGCATTGCATCAGGATATCTATATTGAGGAAACAATCCCATTTTTGTAGGGGCTTCTACAGAATTATATTTTATAACTTCATTTAAAAGCATAGCGTTAGCAATGCCGTGAGGAACGTGGAATCTTCCTCCCAGTTTATGAGCCAACGAATGGCATATTCCTAAAAACGCATTTGCAAAGGCCATTCCTGCAAGACATGAAGCGTTTGCCATTTTTTCCTTTGCCTTTATGGCATCTTTCCCTTTTTCTACCGATTCAGGAAGATACTTAAATACAAGTCTCGTAGCTTCCAATGAATAAGGTTTTGTATATTCTGTTGCCAACACTGATACATATGACTCTATCGCATGAGTCAGAACGTCTATCCCCGACGCTACAGTAAGTCCTTTAGGCATTGTCAACATTAGTTCAGGATCATTTATCGCTACATTAGGAGTCAATTCATAATCTGCAAGAGGATATTTTATCCCTGTAGTATCATCAGTAATTACTGAAAAAGGCGTTACTTCAGAACCTGTCCCTGCTGATGTTGCCACCGCTACGAATTTTGCTTTCAATCCCATTTTAGGAAATTCAAATATTCTCTTTCTTATATCCATAAATCTCATTGCCAGATCTCTAAATCTTATTTCAGGATATTCATACAATACCCACATTATTTTAGCCGCATCCATTGCTGAACCTCCTCCTAAGGCTATAATAACATCCGGTCTGTATTCAAGCATAGCTTTAGCTCCTTCCTGTGTGGAACTTAATGTAGGATCTTCATTTACTTCAGAAAAAATTCTGTAGTCTATTCCTATTTCATCAAGAACTCTTGTTACGTGTGTTGTAAAACCTAATTCTGCCAAAGTTTTATCAGTTACTATAAAAGCTTTTTTATGTTCTCCCTTCAATTCTTCAAGGGCAATAGGTAACGAACCGTATTTAAAATATACCTTTTCAGGAATTCTGAACCACAACATATTTTCTCTTCTTTCCGCTATTGTTTTCACATTCAACAAATGTTTTACTCCGACATTTTCAGACACTGAATTTCCTCCCCATGAACCACATCCTAATGTTAGCGAAGGCTCCAGTTTAAAGTTAAAGACATCTCCTATCGCTCCTAATGAAGCAGGCATATTTATTAACGTTCTCCCTGTTTTCATGCTTACACCGAATTTGTCTATTTTTTCTTTTTCAGCTAAATTAATATATAAAAGGGATGTATGTCCCAATCCTCCCAATTCTATAAGTTTTTTGGCTTTATCCAAGGCATCATCAAAATTTTCAGCCTTGTACATCGCTAATACGGGAGAAAGTTTTTCATGAGCAAAAGGTTCTTCTTCACCTGTCGACTTTACTTCACCTATAAGTACTCTTGCTTCTTCAGGTACTTTTATTCCTGCAAGTTTTGCTATTTTATATGCACTTTGTCCTACAATATCTGCATTCAAATTTCCTTCAATAAACATTATTTTTCTAACTTTTTCAATTTCATCTTTATTAAGAATATAGGCTCCCCTCAGCTCAAATTCCTTTTTTACTTTCTCGTAAATAGACTTATCGACAATTACCGACTGTTCCGAAGCACATATTACCCCATTGTCAAAAGTTTTTGAAAGTAACGTATAGTTTACCGTCATTTTAATATCTGCACTTTCATCTATTATTACCGGTGTATTTCCTGCTCCTACTCCTATCGCAGGTCTTCCTGAAGAATATGCCGCTTTTACCATTCCCGGCCCTCCTGTCGCTAAAATCAGGTCCGAATTTGACATAAGTTCTTTTGACAGCTCTACACTCGGTTCATCTATCCAGCCTATTATATCTTTTGGAGCTCCATATTTTATAGCTGTTTCCAATGCAATCTTCGCAGTTTCTATTGTACTTTTTTTTGCTCTCGGATGAGGTGACAATATTATTGCATTTCTTGTCTTTAATGCAAGAAGCATTTTAAAAGCGGCAGTTGATGTAGGGTTTGTTGTAGGTATTACTCCCGCTATTATTCCTATTGGAGTGGCTATTTTTTTTATCCCGTATGATTTATCCTCTTCCAGTACTCCACATGTTTTTTCATCCTTATATCTGTTATAGATATATTCGGAAGCAAAATGATTTTTTATAACTTTATCTTCTAATATCCCCATTCTTGTTTCTTCCACAGCTAATTTAGCAAGAGTTATTCTTTCATCATTTATTCTCTGTGCTACTTTTCTAAAAATTTTATCCACTTTTTCCTGTTCAAACGTAGCAAACTCTTCCTGTGCTTTTTTTACTCTTTCCATAAGTTCTTTTAAACTTTTTAAGTCTTTCACCATTACTTTTCTCCTCCTGTGTTATTTTTTCTCCGAATTTTCAACATATTTATTTGTGAATTTTTTAACATAAATATTATTTAAAAAAACGGAATTTTTTTCCACATTAATGATAATACATTTTTTCAAGCTTAATGTCAAGATATTTTTTTCATTTAGTAAAAATTTTAATTGAAAATCATTGAAACACAATAGAAGTTTTCCTTGTTTTTTTAAACATTTCAAATATTTTTCCAACCTTTTTTAGAAAAAAGGGGAAGTCAAAAACTTTCCAACTCAAACTATTTCTTACTTAAAAACATTTCATTTATTGAAAAATCACAAACTCACTTCGCTCAAGCATTGATTTTTTTTACATTCATTTTCTTATTTTTTCATTAAATAATTTAAATGTTGAATTTCAGTTTTGACTTTATTTCTTCATATGTATAAAAATAACAGAACAAACGGAATTTTACTGCAACTGCCGTCTATTCTGCCATTCTATAAATTTATTTTTTGTATTGTTATTTTTAGCTTACAATTGCTTTTCCATACTCTTTACATGCTTCTACTTTTTCGTCGTCATCAGGGGATAAATTCACCATACACCCTTCTCCCACAACAGATATATCTTCTTTATCCAGATCCTGAATCCACATACTTAGCCAGTCTCCTTCACCCCAATCATAAGAACCGAAAACTCCTATTTTTTTGCCTTTCAACTTATCTTTTACACTTTCTACAAAATCTGCTATTTCAGGCGCAACTTCTTCAGACCCTGTTGCAGGTGATCCAAACGCTAAAAAATCAGCTTCTACAGAGTTTTCATCAGCTGAATCCACAGAAATCATTTCAACTTCAACTCCTGCACTTTTAGCTCCTTCTTCTATATAAGTTGCCATCTGTTCGGTATTTCCAGTGCCACTGAAATAAATAATATTCAACTTAGCCATAATTTTCCTCCCAAAAATTTAATTTATTTTTATATTTTCATATGCATTTAATTATATAATCAAATTACTTCAAAGTCAATATTTTATTATTTCCTTTATTATAATTTTTATTATGAAACTGTTCAAAATTTACCAGTTATTTTGTAAGTCTGTAAGTATCTCTTGCTATTACAAGCTCTTCCGCAGTTTCTATCTTATACACTTTTATTTTTGAATCAGGCATTGATAATTCGACATTCCCTGAAGTTCTTATTCCATTTTTTTCAAAATCGAATTTTACTCCCAGATAGCTTAAACCTTCACATATAGTTGCTCTCGGATCGGAACCGTTTTCTCCTATACCTCCTGTGAAAGCAATCGCATCGACTCCATCCATTGCAGCTGCATAAGCACCTATATAAAATTTTACTCTGTAACAGAACATGTCATAAGCCAACTTTGCCCTTTCATTTCCTGCTTTCATCGCATTTTCCAGATCTCTGAAATCTGAACTTTCTCCAAATATGCCTAAAATTCCTGATTTTTTATTCATTCTTGTATCTATTTCTTTAATAGACAAGCCTCTTTTTTCCATTACATATAAACTTGCGGCAGGATCAATATCTCCTGTTCTTGTTCCCATCATAATCCCTGCAAGAGGTGTCATTCCCATTGATGTATCCACTACTTTTCCGTCTTTTACTGCAGATATGCTTGCTCCGTTTCCTAAGTGACAAACTATTATTTTAGAATTTTCTTTTCCGAGAAGTTTTGCAGTCACTTCACTTACATATTTATGTGAAGTTCCATGGAACCCGTATTTTCTTACTTTCAGCTCTGTATAATCTTCATAAGGTAAAGGATACATATATGCCTCTGGTTTCATTGTTTGATGAAATGCCGTATCAAATACTGCAACATTTTTCTTTTCAGGTAATAATTTTTTCATTACTTTTATTCCCATTATATTTGCAGGATTGTGTAAAGGAGCAAGAGCTGACACCTCTTCAAGATTTTTTATAACTTCTTCATCTATGATAACCGAATCGTCATAATATTCTCCTCCATGAACAACCCTATGTCCGATAGCATCTATTTCATCAACATTAGATATTACACCTATTTCTTTATCCTGAAGTGTTTTCAGAACCAGATCAATCGCAGCAGAATGATCTTTCATAGGTGCTTCCTGCTTGTCTATTTTTATATCCTTTCCCAAATTTTTATATGTAAAGATAGGATTTGCTATTCCCACTCTTTCACATATTCCCTTAGAAATTGTCTTTTCGTTTGTCATGTCAATAAGTTCAAACTTTAAAGATGAACTTCCACTGTTTATTACCAGTATTTTCATTTTTCCTCCTTAGTTATATTATATATTTTTTATTTTTTATTCAGATTCTACTGCAGTAATTGCAACTACTTCAACTATATCATCCACACTGCATCCTCTGGACAGATCATGTACCGGACTTGCAAGCCCTTGAATCAAAGGCCCTAATGCCTTTGCTCCTGCCAGTCTCTGTGTCAATTTATACCCTATATTTCCTGAATTCAGGTCAGGGAAAATAAGAACATTTGCATGTCCTGCCACTTTTGAATCGGGAGCTTTGGATTTTGCCACTTCAGGTACTATTGCAGCATCCAGCTGAAGCTCTCCATCAAATTCAAAATCTACATTTCTTTCTTTCAATATACTTATTGCCTCTCTTACTTTTGTAACTGATTCTCCATCAGCACTTCCTTTTGTAGAAAATGAAAGAAATGCCACTTTAGGCTCTTTTATTCCTGCAGTAAGCTTAGCTTTTTCGGCACTTGAAACTGCTATATCAGCTAATTGGAGAGCTGTAGGGTTCGGTATAACTCCTCCATCGGCATATATAAATACTCCGTTATCTCCAAATTCAGGAGTTTTAGTTATCATAACAAAGGAACTTGATACTGTTTTAAGTCCTTCCTTAGGCCCTATAACCAAGATTGCCGCTCTTAATACTTGAGCTGTAGGAGAACTTGAACCTGCAACCATTCCGTCAACTCTTCCTTGATGAACAAGCATCGCTGCAAAAAATCTCGGATCGGACAGTAATGTCGCTTTCGCAGTTTCAAAAGTCATTCCTTTTTTTTCTCTTCTTTTTCTCAGCATTTCAGCCATATCATCTATTGTTGCACAGTTTTGAGGATCGTATATGATTGCTCCTTCTAAAGAAACCCCCAATTTTCGAGCTTCTTCTTTCAATTTTTCTTCATTTCCCACTAATGCCACTTTTGCTATTTTTTCAGCTATCACTTTTTCAGCCGCTCTAAGTACTCTTTCATCTTCTGTTTCAGGTAAAATTATAGTTTTACCGAGTTTTTTTGCTCTTTCTTTTAAACTTGTTACTAAATCTGCCACTAAAATTCACTCCATTTCTAAAATATATCTTTATCAAATTATTTATTCAAACATTGCTTTGACAAATTCTCCCGTATCAAACTTTCTCAAATCATTTATCCCTTCACCTACTCCTATAAATTTGATAGGTTTTTTAAGCTCTTCAGAAATCGGAAATATTATTCCTCCTTTAGCCGTTCCATCAAATTTTGTAAGTATTATTCCTGTTAAATTGACTATTTCATTAAATATTTTCGCCTGTTCCAGACCATTTTGTCCTGTTGTGCTGTCTATTACCAGTAAAGTTTCAAATTCTTCAAGACCTGACTGCTGTTTTATTATTTTATTTATTTTTTCAAGCTCTTTCATTAAATCAATTTTGTTATGAAGCCTTCCTGCAGTATCAATTATTGCAACATCAAAACCTCTGTTTTTTGCTGTACTTACAGTATCAAAAATAACCGCGGCAGGATCACTTCCATGTGTCTGTTTTACAACTTCTATACCTGTTCTTTTGCCCCATTCTTCTATCTGTTCAACAGCTGCGGCTCTGAATGTATCTCCTGCACCTATTATTACTTTCTTCCCTTCATTTTTAAGCTTATTTGCTATTTTTCCTATGGAAGTGGTTTTTCCTACCCCATTTACTCCGACAACAAGTATAATATTCAGTTCTCCATCTTTCAGATTTAACTCGGCACTATTTTCAACAGTATTGTTATATATAAGTTTTTCTTTAAGTATTTCCTTAAGTTCATCATAAACATTTTCCGATGTTTTCAATTTCTTTTTTTCTACATTTTTTTCAAGCTCTTCTACCAACTTCATAGTCATGTTCATTCCTATGTCCGACTGTATTAAAAGCTCCTCAAGCTCTTCATACAGCTCATCATCGATTGTTTTACCTAAGAGCATCTGTTTCAGTTTCCCGAAAAAACTTTTTTTCGGTGCTGCAAGTCTTTCTTTTAAAGGTTTCATCGTTTCAATATCAGAATTTTGATTATATTTTTCTCCATTACTTTGATTATTATCTTTAATTTCCGATGTAATTTCTTCTTTCAGATTTTCATTTTCTTCTGTTATTCGATTATTTTCGATTTCTTTATCTTTTTTTCCGAATTTAAATAAATTTTTTAAAGCCATTACTTTTCCTTTCCTTATTTTTTATCTCTTTCAGCTTGGGATTTTTCCAAATAATAAGGTTTCAGCCCAAAAATATCAGTCCGTTTCAATTTTCCTTTTAAAAACATTTCAGCAAAAGTCAAAGAACTTATTCCAATATTTCTGTCATTCAAAAATTTCACTTTTCCTTCTGATATTTCAACAATTTTCTCCTTATAATTAAAGGCTCCTCCTCCTGTTAAAAATACAGTATCTTTATTTCCTATATTTTCTATTATATTTTGCAGCTTATCCGCTTTATAGTCTTTTATTTTTTTCAAATTTCCTTTTTCTTCAATTTCATAGACTGAATAATATATTTTTTCTTTTCCCGAATCAATCATTGAATATATTTTTATTCCTGAATCCTCTTTTTCCGAAATATTATCAATAACCGAACAAGCCTGATGCGCCAGAGCATCCAACTCATTAACTTCATAAATTTCAACATCTTTGCCGTAAAAAAGTCCTTTCACTACCGATATAGCTATTCTCACTCCTGTAAACGAGCCGGGACCTGAAGAAACTGTTACTTTGTCCACTTCTTTTATTTTTTTTCCTGTCCATTCAAACAGTCTGTCTATCTGCTCAAGAATTGTCGTAGAATGAGTTTTTGCAACTTCCACTCTTATTTCTCCTAAAATCCTGTTTTCACTACATAAAGAAACAGAAGCTGTTTTAGTTGCTGTTGTTATTGAAAAAATCAACATAATATTTTTCTCCATTTTTTAATTTATAAACTGATACTTTTCTAGTCATTTCATTATTATGCTCTATTTCAATGTACAAAGTATCTTCCGGCATTTCATCTAAAATATTGTCAGCCCATTCCACAATTACAACGGCATTTTCTTCCCCTATATAATCTTCAAAACCTATTTCATATATTTCTTCAGGATTCATAATTCTATACACATCAAAATGATATATTTTTATATTTTCTGAAATATATTCCATAACATATGTAAATGTGGGACTTTTTATATTCTCTTTTATTCCATAACAGCTGCATATTTTTTTCGTAAAAGTCGTTTTCCCTACTCCCAAATCTCCTATTAATCCTAAACAGCCCCCATTTTGTAATATTTCCGCCGTTTTTTTCGCCAGTTTATTTATTTCCTCAAATGTCAATATTTCCGACTTCATGATTTATTTTTAAACTCCCGATTCTAATTTTAAAATACTCTATTTTTTTGATGAATACACCTTAATTATTTTATTTATAATCCCTGTTGTAGAGTTATTATCTACAAAGGAAAGTATTCTTACTTCTCCACCGTTTTTTTCCACAATTTCCGTTTCAGGCAAATCTTTTTTTTCATAATCTCCGCCTTTTACGTGAATATCAGGCTTTAACAATTCCAACAGTTTTTCCGGAGTTTTTTCATCAAAAATAACGGTATAATCTACAAATTTCAGACCAAGCAGCATTTCAGCTCTGTTTTTTTCATTATTTATAGGACGTTTATCACCTTTATTCACTTTTACAGAAGCATCACTATTCACACCTATTATTAAAACATCTCCCAACTCTTTCGCTTCTTCAAGATATGTCAAATGTCCTATATGAAGTATATCAAAAACTCCATTCGTGAAAACTGTTTTTTTCCCTTCTCTTTTCAGATCCAGAATTTTTTCTTTCATTTCTTTTTGAGTCAGTAAATTCTCTTTAAACTTACCTTTATTTTTAACCATTTTCATCTCCGTATTCTACCATTAAAATTTTTCTCTTTTTAAATTATAACATATTTTTTTGATAATGGTGTAATTTTTTAAATGTTTTTTTTAAAATGATATATTAAAATCAAGTATAATATGATTTACATTATTAAAAAGAACCCCTCAGAATTTTGTTCAATCCTTCAGGGAACTTAATATTCCACTATTTTAATCTTCTTTTGTCCTTATAATTCTTGCCGAATTTAAAATTGCTATTAATGCAACTCCCACATCTGCAAATATAGCTTCCCATATTGTAGCAAATCCGGCTATCCCCATTAAAAGCGTTATCAGTTTTACTCCTAATGCAAATGTTATATTTTGCCATACTACTTTTCTTGTTTTTTTAGCTATTTTTATAGCTGTCACTATTTTTGACGGCTCATCATTCATTATGACAACATCTGCCGCTTCAATGGCAGCATCACTTCCAGCTCCTCCCATTGCTACTCCTATATCAGCTCTCGCAAGTACAGGAGCATCATTCATTCCATCTCCTGCAAATAAAACTCTTCCACCATCTTTTTTTCTTTCAAATATGTATTCCAGCTTCTCAACTTTTTCATTTGGAAGAAGCTCTGTATAAACTTCATCAATATTCAACTGTCTTGCTATCTCTTCTCCTATAGATCTGTTATCTCCCGTAAGCATTACAATTTGTTTTACACCGTTACTTCTCATTTCTTCTATGGCTCTTTCGGAATCTTCTTTAATCTCATCAGCTATAAGTATATTCCCCGCATATTTTCCGTCAATAGCAACGTACACAGCTGTACCTGCTTCAAGTCCTTTTTCTATCGAAATATTTTCAAGGTTCATTAGCTTTATATTACCCGCTATCACTTTTTTCCCGTTTATATCCGCTTTTATTCCATATCCCGATATTTCTCTATAATTTTTAATTATATTTCTATCTATGCATGTATTATTTTCTTCGTATTTTCTCACAATCGACTCTGCAATAGGATGTGTTGAAAAACTTTCGGCATGTGCCGTATATTTCAATAATTCTTCTTTTGTAAATAGTCCACTATTTTCAACATTTATTTCAGTAACTTTAAACACACCTTTTGTAAGTGTGCCTGTTTTATCCATTATCACAGTATCAACATTATTCAAAGCTTCAAGATAATTCCCTCCTTTTACAAGAATACCATGTTTGGAAGCTCCCCCTATCCCTCCGAAAAATCCTAAAGGTATGGATATCACCAAAGCACACGGACATGAGAGCACAAGAAATATCAATGCTCTGTAAAACCATTCATAAAAAGTTGTACTTTCCAATATAAGAGTGGGAACTACAGCGACTATCAAAGCAACTCCCACAACTATCGGAGTATAATATTTTGCAAATTTTGTAATAAAATTTTCCGTTTTGGATTTTTTGCTGCTTGCATTCTGAATTAAATCCAATATTTTTGAAGCTGTAGATTCTGAAAATACTTTCATAACTTTTACTGTGACGAGTCCCGTCTTGTTTATATATCCACTTAAAATTTCATCTCCTTCATATTTTTCAGACGGTAAAGACTCTCCTGTAAGTGCGGAAGTGTCAAACACTGAATTGCCCTCGATTATTACCCCATCCAAAGGAACTTTTTCTCCGGGTTTTACAATTATTAAATCATTTACTTCCACTTTTTGAGAAAGAACTTTTTCTATTTTCTCACCTTTTTTCAAATTTGCATAATCAGCTCTTATATCCATTAAAGATGCTATAGAATTTCTTGATTTTTTCACTGCCATACCTTGAAATAATTCTCCTACCTGATAAAAAAACATAACAGCTACTGCTTCATGATATTCTCCAATTATAAATGCACCTATCGTTGCAATTGACATTAGAAAATTTTCGTCGAATATCTGACCTTTTCTTATATTTTTAAAAGCTTTTACAAGAACTTCTCCTCCTATTATAAGATAACTTATTAAAAATAGATGTGTTCTTATTGAAAGACGTATATCCAGATTAAAATTTTCAGGAGAAAGTCTCAAAAAACTTGCTAAAATATAGACTAATGACCCTAATGCAAGCATTATAATTAATTTTTTAGTTTCGTCTAAATGACTATGATTGTGAATGTGAGAATGCTCACTACCAATATGTTTTTCAGGTAAAAATATTTTAACTCCTTCTTCTACGGAGTCAGCTATTTTCTGTACTGAATTTACTAAAAATGTGCAATTTTTCTCATCTGTTTCAAGTAATATCTTTTCTCCCATAAAATCTACATGGGCTTCCTTTATCTGTTTTATTTCGTTTATTTTTCTTTCGATTTTAGCTGCACAATTTGCACAGTTTAAACCTTCCACTTTTAAAATTATCTGATTTTTTCGGTTCATTTTCGTATTCCTTTCAAAAACTGATTATCCTTTTTCAAGAATATGAGTTAACCCCTGCTCCACTATTTTCTTTATATGCTCATCATCTAATGAATAATATACTACTTTCCCGCTTTTTCTATATTTTACAAGCCTTCCCTGCTTAAGTACCCTCAATTGATGTGATATGGCGGACTGAGTCATTTCAAATAAAGATGCTATATCACATACACACATTTCCGAATGAAAAAGTGCACTTAATATTTTTATTCTTGTGCTGTCTCCAAGTAATTTAAAAAAATCTCCGAGATCGTATAAAACTTCTTCTTCAGGTATTTTTGTCTTTACATTTTCTATAATTTCTTTGTGAATTATAGTATTTTCACATACAGGTAACTTTTTTTCCATCTTATTTTTTATACGATATATACTATATATATCGTACACTCCTTTCCCTAATTTTTTAAATATATATATAATTGAATTTATTATAAATAACTGCAATCTTTTTATTTGAAGCTTTTCCCTTTGTTCATCATTATATATCCTTACAACTTTTTTTCTTAAAATTCTACAAAACATATGAATATATATTCATATGTTTTAATATACTACTTTTTAAGTTACTTGTCAATATGTATCTTTATATTTTATTATTCTCTTATTTTAAAAATATTTAGTTTTGGAGTTCTAATATCATTAAAACTTATTATATTTCTTATTTTAAAGTACTTTATATTATTTTTCTAACTTTCAACTTCAAATTTTCTAACATAAAAATACTTAAATTAGTATCATAAAAGCATCCTTTCTATATTTTTAAAGCAAACGGGCATTTTTGATTCACATAAAATTTAAGTCAAACAATTCTTTAGTTTAAAAGTTATCTTGTAAGATACCAAAATCAAATCATAAATTTTAAACACATTTAGTAAAAATAGCAATTTCTATTTTTTGAAATAATCCTTGAAAACTCGACAATAAAACCTCATAAAAAATAATTTCAGCTATAAAAAAAGAGCCTCAATAATATATATTTTATTTGAGTACCCCATTTTTATAATTTTTACAGATACTTCTGATTTTCCTCCATTAAATCAGTAAACTCCCTAATTTTTTTACCTGTCTCCAAAAGATATTCTTTGTTATCCGCAGTTTTTTCAATCTTACTGAATATATCTCCCCATGACTTATAAACTTCAGGCATAACTTTTAATCCTTCGCTGGTTATTTTTGTAAATGACTGTTTTCCTGATTTTATTCTTTCCACATAACCTTTTGAAACCAGTTTATCAACAAATCTTGTAACTGTTGAAGGAGCAATAGTTAGAGCTTCGGATATTCTATTTACCGATAGTCCTTCTTCTTCTTCTTCAAGCAGAACCATCAAAAATCCGTGGGTAGGACAGATATCCATTTTGCTGAAAGATTCTTCTGCTATTTTATTCACTACTCTGAACAATCTTGATATGGTAAAATAAAGACAGTCGTTTATCTGCATTTCTCCTTTGCTGCAATTTTTCATATTTACTCACTTCCTTCTTTCTCAACATTTTAAAATCAAATTTACTGATATTTATACTTTTTTAGTATAATAAATTTTTAAATTTCTTTTCTCAAAATCTTGTATGTACAATACTATCATATCCCTTTATTTTTGTCAATTTTTCCTCTCTTTTCCAATTTATCAAAATAAAAGATAACTGACAACTTCAAAACCACGTATACAGGAATTGCAATAAATGCACCTCCAATACCAAACAATGCACCTCCGATTAATACAACCAAAAGAGTCGTTATCGGATGGATATCTACTGATTTACTTGTAAGCCAAGGTTTTACTATGTTAGCTTCTATAGTCTGCAATATTGTTATAAGAACGATAACCGTTACAACAAGCTTAAACGATTTCGTGGCCGCATAAAGTATTATAGGAATAAGTCCTATAAAAGGTCCTATAAAGGGTATTACATTTCCTGCTCCTATTATTATTGAAAATAATGAACTATATTCCATTTTCAGAAATAAAAATATAACATAAGAGCATATCCCCACAATTATACTGTCTAACACCGTTACTTTTATGTATTTTCCTATAGCTTCATCTATTTGCCTTATTAACGGAATCAGTTCTTCTTTATTAAGTTTTTTCAGACCTTTTTTTACACCTTCACCTATTTTATCATAACTGAATATAAGCATTATAGTGAAAATCGGAGTCATAAACAGCAAACTGAATGTTCCTGTTAAAAGAGAAACACTGGAATTAAGTACTTTTAAAAAATTAGTAAAAATGATTTCTTTTGAATTTATTATAGAGTCTCTTATATTTAGATTGTTATGTTCCAAAAAAGAAAAAAGATTTCTTTGAAACTTTTCCTGATTTTTCAGAAAAAATTCTATAAAACTCGACAGTTGACTCCCAATTAACGGTATGAATGCCAGTATTACATATATAAAAAAAACAAAAAACACGGATAATACAAGAAATATCGAAATTTTCCTATCCATTTTAAAATTCTCACTTAACATATCAATAAACGGCATAAGTGAATATACTATTACAAAAGATAAAATAAAAGGAAATATCGTTCCTGTTATTATCTGAATAGATTTTTCAAAGTAGACATATACTTTAAAAAACAAAAGCACGGATAACAATGTCAGTACCATTAAAGTCAGTATATTTTTCCATTTTATAAACTTTTCTTCATTATAAAAATTCATTTTTAACCTCATTTTATTATATTTAATTTTTTAGTACATTTCATTTTTTTTATTAAATACTATTTCAATTGGACAACCTTCAAATCCAAAATACTCTCTTAATTTATTCTCAATATATCTCTGGTATGAAAAATGTATTAATTCCGGATTATTTGAAAAAAATACAAACTTAGGAGGAGCCTGCCCTATCTGTGTTCCGTAATTTATTTTTACCGCTCTCCCTTTTCGCGTAGGAACAGGATTTTGAGCTATCATTTCTGATAAAATCTGATTCAACAGACCTGTAGTAATTTTCTTATGATACTCTTCATTTATAAATTTAGCCTGTTCCAATACATTTACAGTCCTTTTTCCTGTCAGTGCCGACACGGTAATTATCGGAGCATAACTCAAGAATGCTAAATCCGCTTTTACAAGTTCAGTAAATTCTTTTACACTGTTATTGTCTTTTTCTATTAAATCCCATTTATTTATAACTATTATAATCGGCTTCTTCTCTTCATATATGAGACCTGCCACTCTTTTATCCTGTTCTGTAAGCATTTCCGTAGCATCAAGCATAAGTACACATACGTCAGCTCTTTTTATGGATTTCATAGCTCTTAGCACACTGTAATATTCAATAGAGTCCTCTATTTTAGATTTTCTTCTGATTCCTGCAGTATCTATTAATGTATATTTTTCTCCATTATATTTTAAAGTAGAATCCAGAGCATCTCTCGTTGTTCCTGCTACATCACTTACAATGGATCTCTCTTCATTCAATAATTTATTTACAAGGGATGACTTACCTGCATTAGGTCTTCCTAATATGGCTATTTTCAGTCCTTCTTCAGTTTCTCTTTCTTTTCTGTCATCAAACTTTCCTATAACTGCATCCAGTAAATCTCCCAAATTCACTTTATGCTCCCCTGAAATTCCTATTACTTCTTCAAATCCTAAAGTATAAAATTCAAATATATTTTCCTGTTCCTTCATATAATTATCTATTTTATTCACTGCTACTACAACTTTTTTATCTTTTTTTCTGAGTATGTTTGCTATGTCCTCATCAAGACCCGTTATTCCTGTTTTCCCATCAACAAGAAAAATCACTACATCTGCTTCATCGATAGCAACTTGTGCCTGATCCTTTATTTTTTTCATCATAAAGTCTTCCGTTTTCGGTTCAAGTCCCCCTGTATCGACTAGTATAAAATTCTTTCCCGCCCATTCTGTTTCACGATAAAGTCTATCTCTTGTAACTCCCGGTTCATCTTTTACTATTGAAAGCCTGTCTCCTACCAGTTTATTAAATAGTGTAGATTTCCCCACATTAGGTCTTCCCACTATTGCTACCACCTGTTTCATTTTACCTCCTTAGTTACACCTTATAATAACCTGATTATTGACATTTATTATAGCACACTTTTGAGTTATTTTGTTTATAATTTTATTACAATCACTTTATTCATTTCGTTCAGTTTTCCTTCTACACTACTGTCTGCCTTTATTTTCAAGGTTACTCTATTTGAATAATTTTTTTCAACAATTTCTATTCCAAACTTATTTTCATTTGAATTTAAAAAACTTTCTATTTCAGAAGTATATTCATAATCATAATCTATTATAAATACTGATTTTTCCTTATATTCAATTATTCCCGCTTCGTTTATGACAAGTTTTGCAGTCTTGGCATAATTTCTTATAAGTCCTCCTGCACCAAGTTTTACTCCTCCAAAATATCTTGTTGCCACTATCGCCACATTATATATATCTAGAATATTAAGTATTTCTGCCATAGGCTTTCCTGCTGTATTTGAAGGCTCACCGTCATCATTATACTTAAAATATTCCTGCCCATTTTCCATAACTCTGTAAAGGGGGACATTATGAGTAGCATTAGAATGCATTTCTCTTATAGATTTTATAAATTTCTCAGCTTCATCTACAGTAGCTACAGGCTTTATATAACCTATAAATTTTGATTTTTTTTCTTCAAATTCAATAATTGTTTCTTTTAAGACTGTTTTCAAGATTTTACCTCTCTACTATTATCATATTTCCAATTTTTCCATTAATCCTTCTTTTTCAAACTTCCTGAATTTTTCAGTTTTTTCAAGTTTTTCATATATTTTCTCTAAATTTTCCTCATTATTTACAGTTCCGTTATTTTCCGCATCATTAAAATACTGAAAAAAAAGTCCGAAAAAGGGTGACATCAATATAAATTTCATTGTTGAGATATCCTTTTCCTTATTATATTCCGAAACTTCCTTTGATATTTTTTTTTCAGCAATATTTTCAATATAGTAATTTATACCTTTTTCCAATTCACCTTTAAGAATATAAGCCAATGTTCCGGAACTTATTATATCCAGCTGTCTTGAGTATACTTCTTCATCAGTAATCCCGTACTCGGACATCAGTGCTTTATTCTCCAATATTTTATTTACTTCTTCAGATTTCGTTATCATTGACAAAAAGATTTTATCCATCGTATTTTTATTTTCTTTTTCACTCTTACTTTTCTTTTTTATTTCCTCTTTCTGTTCAGTTAATTCAAAAAATTCTATCATTTTTAAATAAAGTATATTTTTACTTTCATCTTTTACTTTTTTTAAGTATCTGTCACTTTTTTCCTTTTCATTTAAATTCAAAAAGTATTCTCCAAGAAAAAAATTTTTCTTATCTTCAGGAAGTTTTATTTTCAAGTAATCTTTTTCATACTCTTTTATTTTTTCGACATCTTCCTTTTCCTTATTCCTTCCTGCAATATTCATAAGTTTTTGAAGGATAATATAATTTCTTCCATCTTTTACAAAAACATTTTCCAGCTCCTTTATTTTTTCCTTTTCCACCTTTCCTACATTTTCTGAATCCCATAAAATTATATCTCCTATTTCCTTATCCAGTTTTACGGTTTCATCTATTACACTCTGTGTAACTCTAAGTTTTGACAGATTTTCCTGTATATATTCCTTTCTTATAAATGCATTCAATCCCACACTCATTAACAAAAATAGAACTATTGATAATATTCTTTTTTTCATCTCCATTCCTCCTAATTTAGACATCTTATTTTTTATTTTGTATATGTAACAAATTTTACATTAATTTCAATAAATATTCAATAAAAATAACTTATTTTCAATTTTTGTCTAAAAAATATATTTAAAAATTTTATATTTCCAATATTCATATATTGAGGACTGTTATAAATCTCAAAATATTTTATAAACAATTTCCTTATTTCAATTAAATCTATTGAATTTTTCTAATTAAAAAACCGGCTGAAATCAGCCGAGCTTCTTCCTCTTATTTATCCCGTAAACGGCAAAGTCAAATATTATAATCATCAACAAAACTATAAAACTTCCGGAAATAAAAAACAATATAGAAGAACGGAAATCTCTTTCACTTATATAGTCTTTTTTTCTGCCGTTGCTATTATAATTTTATAGTATAATATCCTACAATCCGTTTCTTTAAATTTATCCGCCATATTTTTTTCTGTCAGGTTGAATTTCATATTTTCTTTTTTTACTGAATTAATATAAAAATAACTGTTACATTCCTTTTCTTCCTTGTGACTTTCAAGGTAACCTGTATAATAAGTTCCTTTTCTATCTAATTTTGTTATGCTCTCACAAATTTTTATTTCATTTTTATACAAATTTAACTTATCTATCGTTTCATCATAATCCGCTTTCTATTTTAAATATAATATTTTTCATTTAATACTACTGAAAAATTTTCAGGTAAAAACTTTGTCCTGAACAGATCCAATGACATAAAAAAACAAGTGCATGAAGAAAAACAAGCATTAAAAATAATACTTTCACTGTTTTTTTCCATATGGAATTTTTCTCTTTACAGAATATAAACGGTAATTTAAAAAAGTTTTTTATTTTTCTTTTTATAATTTCCGCTTTGTTTAATATAATCATCGTTAGGGCTGCAAAATTTATATCAACAACATTACAAAAACTTTCATCAAATATTTGAAATCATCTTTATAGATAACCTATTTCCCCGTTTTTCTGATAGACATATCCTGCGGGATTATTGTATACCATTTCTACATTTCTCAATTCTTCTCCGACATCTTTTTTCAGTTTTTCCTCAGCCTCACTTTTTGTCAGTTCAAAATCCCTACTTCTACTTATATAAAAATAATGTTTATCCCCATCGATACTTCCGTTTTCTTCCAAGCATCCTATGTAATTACAGCTAACTTCTGTTATTTTTTACAACTCTGCCTATACTTAAACAGAGTAATCTTTATTTTTATTATTTAATACCAGTTTTACCGTTTCTTCCAAGACGTATTCACCTTCAAGGTAGTAATTGCCTGATAAATAATACGAATTTATCGGTGTATTCCGACTTTTTGTTATTTTTATGGATAGTAAGAGTATACATAAATATAGGCTATCGTTAAAGATGTAATAAATATTATAATCTGTTTTTAATTATCTTTCACCTCTCTGATTTTTCCGGTTTTTTCTGTTTTTTAATTTGCCTATTTTTTATTCTTTTTTCTACATCTTTCACCAATCGATTTATATTCAGTATTGCTTCTTTTCCGTTATTATAAATTTTTCTGAATACCGAAGAAGATAATTTATAACCACTAGACATATTATATGAATTTTCGGTTTCCTTCCCATATGACAATCCCGTATCACTTAAATCATAAGGTTTTTAAAATTTATCAAATATTTTATAATTTTTTTAATTACTACTTCTATTTTTTCATCTTTCAATCTTTTCATTTTTACTTTTGAATCAATTTTCTTCAAAAGGCACTTTACTTTTTTATTTTCACCTTTTTATTATTAAAAGATTTCAAAAGCTCTTCCATAGCTTTACTCATAATTTCCCCCTTTTTTCCATATCCCGCAAAACTTTTTTTACCCTATCTTTTCCTTAATTAACTATTGCAATCAAAAATTAAAATTTTTCTAAACAATATAACTAATAATATTATAACAGTTACAATTTTTTAATTTAATATTTATAACTTTTACTATGATTTTTATTTTTCATTTTATATTAATTTATATTTTAATATTAACTATATCATAATAATATCATATTATAATTCAAATTCTCACATAATTTCTACAGGTATTCCCATATTTGTCAGTTTTATAAAAAAAGTAAACATCCATATAAAAAATTGTCTGAATACCCCTGAATAAACAATTAGAAAAACTACTACCATTCCATACTTTTCTATCTGATTATAAAATCTTCTCACTTTTTCTCCGGCCATCGAATATACTATTCTCCCTCCGTCAAGGGGAGTAACAGGAATTAAATTGAAAAATGCCAAAGCCAGATTTATCATATACATATATAGAAATATTGTTATTATAATATCATTTTCTCCGAAAAAAGGTATTCCGTACCTTAAAACGGTTAAAGAAACAGCTGCAATTATAAGATTTACTACAATTCCCGCTATTGCTACACAGAAAAGACCCAATCTTTCAGGTTTCAGTTTATAAAAATTTACAGGAACAGGTTTTGCCCAACCAATTACAAAAGGAAATCCGGTTAATATAAGTAAAATTGGCAGCAGCATGCCTGCCAAATCTAAATGTTTTAAAGGATTTAATGTGATTCTTCCTTCTTCTTTTGCAGTATCGTCTCCAAATTTATACGCTATATATCCATGAGCCACTTCATGTAAAGTCATGGAAATTACAAATATACACAAGGAAATTACTATGTCCCATGAAAATCTGAAATCCGAAATTCCTCTGAATAACATAATCGACAACAATACAAAAACTATCAAAAACTTTAATTCAGTATTTTCAGGATTCATTATTTTAAACTTTTCATAATATTTTTTTATAATTTTCATTTTCCTACCTCTTTAATTATATTTACGTTTTATTATACCATAATTTATATTTTTCTGCTTGACTGTTTTTAATTAATTGTGTTAAATTAAGTATATAAAAATAAGGAGGGCAAAGCTGAATAATTTTATTTCAGTTAAATATTATGAGTATAAATTGGAATTTCCCCGAGAGTAACTACTCTCAAAGATTCGGAATAAGTGAAGCGGGTATTGAAACTTTCAGAGGTTCCCTATTCGGCTCACTGGCAAAAGAAATATGTCAAAATTCTCTTGATGCAAGACTGAATTTTTCGGAACCTGTCATCGTTGAATTTTCAAAATTTGAGATTAAAATCCAAAACATTCCGGGTTACTTAATATTAAACGACGCTTTAAACAAATGCTTAAATTCAAGTTCAGATAAAAAAGCAAAAAAATTTTTTAAAAATGCCTGTAAAAAAATGGAAACCCAGAAGATAGGAATATTAAGGGCAAGTGATTTCAATACTACAGGTTTAAAAGGAGCAAAGGAATCGAATATATCCATTAATCCTTGGCAAAGTCTTATAAAATCTTCAGGTATTTCAGATAAAACTTCCACTTCAGGAGGAAGCTACGGCATAGGAAAATCAGCACCTTTTGCCTGTTCGGAAATAAGAACTATATTTTATACTACTTTTGATACTGAAAATATTTTAGCAACTCAAGGAGTTTCAAGACTGATTTCTTTTCCGGCAAGTGATGATAAACTTACTCAAGGAATAGGATATTACGGAGAAACTAAAAAAAATACCCCTATTTTTAAAGAACTTAATCTGGATAATTCTTTCAAAAGAAAAGGTCAGACAGGAACAGATCTCTATATAATAGGGTTTCTTGAAAGGGAAAAATGGAAGGAAGAACTCATTTCAGCCGTACTGGAAAACTTTTTGATAGCCATTTATAATAAAAATCTTATTGTAAAAGTGAATGATACCTTAATTTCAAAAGAAACACTCAAAGAAACAATAGAAAATCTTAAAATAGGTGAAAAAAAGAAAAATCTTACTATAAACGATTACTACAAAGTATTGACAGCTACATCGGAAATTAATAGCGGAAAAAATGCCTTCTTCTTAGGAGATACTTTTAAAAATCTTGACGATTTTGAACTAAAAATTTTATATGAAGACCTCAATAGAAAAGTTTTAATTTCAAGAAGCAACGGAATGAAAATTTTTGATTTGGACAGATTTCCTTCCTCATTACAATTTTCAGCAATTTTTACATTGACAGGGGAAAAACTCAATGGTTATTTTAGAGAAATGGAAAGCCCTCAACATGACAGCTGGCAACCTGACAGACATTCAGATGAAAATGCTAAAGTTATGTTAAAGGAATTAAAGCAGTTAATAAGGAGTAAAATTGTTGAATTAGGAAAAAATACAGTTGCAGATCAGATGGATGCTGACGGTATAGGAGATTTTCTGCCTGATGATCTCGTATTTCTTGAAAAGAAAAAAGAAGATGAGAAAATTGATAAAGTAAGCGATAAAACTAAAAAAATTGAATTACAGTCTGTGGATGCACCTCCTAAAAAAAGAAATGACAAAGTTCCTCCTAAAAGTCGAGAAGAATTTAACGATGCTTCATCAACGGGAAATTTCCCTGACGGAACGCCTGAAACAGGAGATATTCCTTTCGGAATCAATAAAACTGAAGAAAATAATCTTGAAAAGGAATTTTCTATAATTAAAGATGAAAACGGATTTTTAAAGGTCAAAAAGATTTCCATTGTTTCAGATGCAAATATACGTCTGATTTTAATGAATAAAAAACTTAGAAAATACAAACTTGTTATTCTTCCAAAAAAAAATATTCCTGATGCCTGTGTAAGAATCAGTCTTTCAGGAGAACAAACCAATTTAAAGGCAAAAATCAGAAATGCCTATGAAAATGATAATGTATTAAATCCTTTAAGAATTAATCAGGATAAAATTTACATGAACAATCTTGAAGAAAATCAAAAATTTTCATTATCATTTATTCTAAATTATTCTGATGATTGTTCAATGGAGGTAGAACTGTATGAATATAGAGTATAAATTGTATCCTTACCCTGTGCTGAATTATTTTTCCGACGACTATATAAATTCAATTTTTACTTCAAATTTAAGTGTAAGTAAACAGGGAAACAGTATTATTCTGGATTTAACGGCAAATACTGATGATGAAGGATTAATGGAACTTATAGGAAAAGGATTGGCTGACTATGTCTTCCATATTGAATGTTCTTCCACGTCTTACAGAAACATTGTAAAATCCCACTCAGGGAAAGAAACGATAACAATCCCTGAATCTAAACTGGATAACAAAGTAAATATATGTTTCTTTATTGTTGCAAAAAAAGATTTGGAAAATTACTCCAACAAAAATTTTAATCAGGATTATGAAGGAATCTCTTTCAACATAGATAAAGCCAATATTTTAGCTATTGCACGACAGTTCAACATAGATATTGAAAAGGAAAAGGATAATCTTGCTCAAGTTCCGTCAATCTTTCTCATAATAAAAAAAGAATCCGATAAAAAAGACGGTATTGAGATAGATATGCTTCAGGATAAGCTGCAAATTTTCCTCAGTAAAAGAGATTATGAACGATATGCCCTCCTTTCCAAAGGCAGTTATCAGCCCCTACTTCATTCTTCAATTATTTTTCCGGCATTAATTTATGTTTTCGAAAATCTAAGAAAATCGGATTTGGAAACTTTTGAAGATTTCAATTGGTTTAAAACCGTAAAAAAAGTTCTATACAACATAGATATTGATTTAAATCAGGAAACTTTGGAAAGAGAATATTCATATGATTTGGCTCAAAAAATAATAAACTACCCCGTAAGCAGAAGTCTTGAAGCTATGCTTACATTTGAAACCGAAGAGGAGGAAATTGAATGAAACTCGAATTTTTAAGAGAAATACCTCTTGAAACATTAAGAAAAAATGTAGAAAATAATTTTTCAAATTATTCCATGCCCACAAATGAATGGATTTTCAGCTTTTTTGAAAATCAAGCTTCCCCTTTCCTTGAATTTAAAAAAGAGGTTCCTGATTTTGAGTTGAATATGTCTTATGAAAAACCTGAAAAAAGTGACATTGAAAATATTAAAATTTTGTATAATGCCTTAAAGGATTTATCCGTAGTTGAAGCTACAAATGAAAATTTATGGTCAGGAATGGCACACAGCAAATTTTGGAACTACATGCAATATCGTTTATCTCTTGATAAAAATAAATCTTATGTAAATAATATAAAAAATTCATTTTTCTTTTCACATGGTAAAAAACGTTCCCTTATAGAACATGCTTTATCAAGATTATGGTGGGCAGGAAAAATGACTTATGATGAAAACAGGACAGATCCTTTTGAACTGCTTCAGGTATTTAATGTTGATTTCAGAACTAAACTGCTTTATCTGTTTTCAAGTAATTTCAGTAACAACCTTAAAATTACAAGGGCATTTTTATCTGCAATACTTGACTTTGAAAAAAACGGAGTTAAGATAAAAAGAGAAATTTTCAATGAAACTGTAATGTACCTCAATATTTTAGGAGGAACATATATTCTTGACTATTTTGAAGAAAATGAACTGAAAGATAAAATTACGAAAAAAATTGACAGTTTACTCCTTACTGTTGATTAATTTTAAAAAATATAGTCATAACATAAAATTTAACTTTTAATAAAATTCAATATATAATCAATGAAAAATTCGACAATATATTTTAACAAATTTAAAAAAGGAGAAATACCTGAAGAAAAAAGTGCCCTTGAAATTTTAGAACAAATTTTATCAGATAGAAATAAAAGAAATATAAAAAAGCTTTCATCTGAGAACGGAAATACTACTAAAATACCTATCAAAAAGTCAAAAGAGAAGAATAAAGAAAACACATTTACTTCATATATAACAATAAGAACTAAAGAGTCTAAAGCTCCCCGTCCGTTTATCCCCAGTCCAAGTGTCGGAGGAGCAATAGCTCTTTTTAATAAACAGCAGGAAAATATTTTAAAAATGATAGAAAATAATGCCCCTAAAAAAGATATTTTAAAAGAATTGGCTATGTTAAGTCATATAGGCGGTTTTTCATCTGAAAGTCCCTATGAAGGTCTGTATGTGGCTACTAATAAAGAATTAAGAAAAAAATTTATTGATGAAAGAAATAATCTGTATCTTGATAAATTTGATCCTGAAGGTTGGAAAAATATAGAAAATCATGAAGTATATAAAAAAGCTGTTAATGATATTGTTAAAAAAGCAGAAGAAAACTTCTGGAAATATGGAAGAGAAGAAAGAGTGAAAAAAGGAATAGAATTTGCAAAAGAATATAATGTCGATAAAATTAAAAAATTGGAATATGCTTTGGGAAGATCAGTTATAATAGGAAAAATAAAAACTTCCGTAACTGAAAATAAAAACGGAAAATATAATCTCCGCATTTATGTAAGATATAATCTGTCTGATAAATTTCAAAGAATAATAGGAGATAAAATTCCTATTGAATGGGGAAAACCTTATGATATGGTAGGTCCGTCACAGGAAAAAACTATATACGAAAAAACTTTTAATAATAAACGGGACGCCCTTTCTCATCTCAATAGAATGAGAAAAGAATTAGTAAGATAATTTCACCTTTGGAGGATAATATATGAAAATATTTATACAGTTTATTTTTATTCCTTTAGCACTAATTATAGGTATATCAACTATATTTTATATACCTTTTAAAGCTCGAAAAGAACCTATAGACTTAATATTACCAAAAGGATACGAATTATTGCTATATAAAAACGGTATTATAAAATTAAAAATTTATGATTCATATTTAAGCTCAGAAGAATTTTTAAATTCACAGAATTATAAAACCTTTCCTGCTGACAGAAATTCCGACATAAGATATAAAAGAAGCATATTTACAGTAAGTAAGCTGGCAAGATATATAAAAAAATATGAAGAAAACGGGGAAACTTTTTATTATGATTATGTAGGATATATTACTGATGAAAAAGTTGAAATAAAAAACAGAGGGGGAAACATCCGAATGGAAAAAAGTAATAAAAACTTGGGATATTTTTACTCTGATGACAAAAATGACATAATAAAATTTGGAGTATCGGAAAAGGAACTTAAGGAAAAATACGGAAAAGATGTTATTAAAAAAATGAAAAACTCTAAAAAGATAATGAAAAAATATGGAGATGACGGAGTAGGAAACAGGGACATTCAAAATGGTGTTTACATCAGAAGTATTTGGATTTGGATAATTATAAACTGTTTATATTATTTAACTTCATATTTTAAAAAGAAAAAACTATCAGAAAAATAAAATTTAAATATAATTATGTTATATTCCGCCTATTGCGGATTTTCCCAAGTTTTTTTATAAAATTAAACTATATATTACAGCAAAGTATATCAAAAAATTTCAAAATAACACTATTTATACTTATATGACTTTTATTTTGTTTCCCTCTCCTAATATTAATTCTAAAAATTACAATTATAATATTTTTTATTCACCTTCCCATCTTCCGGCTCTTTCAACTGCTTTTTTCCATTCCCTGAAATATTTATCCCGAAGTTCTTCCTTTAAATCAGGTGTAAATTTTCTGTCCATTTTCCAATTTTTCCTTATATCCTCTTTATCTTTCCAGAAACCTACTGCCATCCCTGCCAAATAAGCTACCCCCAATGCCGTTGTTTCAGAAATTTCAGGTCTTAAAACATTTACATTCAATATATCTGCCTGAAACTGCATTAAAAAATTATTTGCAACTGCTCCTCCGTCCACTTTTAAAGAAGACAGTAGTAATCCTGAATCTTCTTCCATAGCTTCAATAAGGCTTTTTGATTGGTAAGCAATAGACTCAAGTGCCGCTCTTATTATATGATTTCTGTTTGAACCTCTTGTAAGACCGACTATAGTTCCTCTTGCATACATATCCCAGTAAGGCGAACCCAGTCCTACAAATGCCGGCACAAAATATACTCCCCCGTTATCTTCTATTTTCGTTGCAAAATATTCAGTATCTGCAGCATCACTAAAAAACTTCATTTCATCTCTAAGCCACTGTATTGCCGCTCCTGCTATAAATATACTTCCTTCAAGGGCATATTCGATTTTTCCGTTTATTCCCACTGCAATAGTAGTAATAAGCCCATTACGAGATTTTATACACTTATTCCCTGTATTCATTAGCATAAAACAACCCGTACCATATGTGTTTTTAGTATCTCCTGTATCAAAACAGTTTTGCCCGAATAATGCCGCCTGCTGATCTCCTGCTATTCCACATATAGGTATAATTGTTCCATTTTCTTCTCCCATTGTAATTCCCATTTTTGTATACCCGTATATTTCACTTGAATTTCTTACTTCAGGAAGCATATTTTCAGGTATATTAAGTTCTTTCAGGATTTTTTTATCCCATTCCAATTTTTTAATATTATAGAGCATTGTACGTGATGCATTTGTATAATCAGTAATATAAACTTTTCCTGCAGTCAGTTTCCAAACAAGCCATGTATCTACGGTTCCGAAGAGAAGCTCTCCTCTTTCAGCTTTTTCCCTTACACCTTCTACATTATCCAGTATCCATTTTAACTTTGTTCCTGAAAAGTAGGCATCTATTCTAAGTCCCGTATTTTCCTTCACATACTCTTCCAGTCCCTTTTCCTTCAACTTTTCACATATGTCCGCAGTTCTTCTACATTGCCACACTATTGCATTATACACGGGTTCTCCCGTATTTTTGTCCCAAACTATCGTTGTCTCCCTCTGATTTGTTATTCCTATCCCTGCCACATCTTTCAGTGAAATCCCCGCTCTTGCTATTACTTCGGTCAGTACGGATCTTTGAGTAGCCCATATTTCCATAGGATTATGTTCTACCCACCCCGGTTCAGGATATATCTGGGTAACCTCCCTCTGTGCTAATGAAACTATATCTGTACTTTTATTAAAAATTATTGCTCTGGAACTTGTTGTCCCCTGATCCAGTGCTATTATATATTTTCTTGTCCCGTATATTTCCTTTATTTTTTCATTATTCATTTTCATTCCACCCTTTCTTAACTTTTCCTTTAACTAAATTATATCTTTTGAAATAAAAATGTCAACTGTAAATTTTAAAAATTCAGGTTGTTTAACTTTCATATGAAAATATAAACTCTGAAAATTGATATGATGATTTCCAATTTTTATTTGATTGAAATTAAAAATAAAATTTTACTTCAAAATTTATTATTTTTTTATTATATATAAAAATTAAATTCAAAAAAGTATAAAATAGAAATTTTATTAAAATTTAGAATAAAAGATGATTTTTTATTGACATATTCAAATAATTAAGGTATATATTATTGGGTATTAAATTTTATTTATAACTTACATAATCTAAATTAAAATGAATAATTTTTTAAAATATATTAAAATTTTAGGAGGAAAAAATGAAAAAGATACTTTTATCTGTTTTACTAATAATTTTTGCATTGTCATGCGGTTCAAGTGACAATGGAGATTCTGGAGGTAAAGACGGAAAAGGAAAATTACTGTTTTATGCAGGATTGCAGGAAGATCATGCAGCACTTATCGCTCAGGAATTTGAAAAAGAAACCGGGATTAAAACAGAGTTTGTAAGATTAAGCAGTGGAGAAACATTGGCAAGATTAAAAGCTGAAAAAGATAATATGACTGCTTCAGTATGGTATGGAGGTCCTGTAGACGGTATGGTTGCAGCCATTGATGAAGGACTTATTGAAAAATACATTTCATCTGAAGCTGCAAATATTAAACCTGAATATAAAAATGCTGAAGGTTACTGGACAGGGATATATGTAGGATATTTGGGATTTGTAGGAAATAAGAAAATGCTTGATGAAAAGAAAATCCCTATGCCCACATCATGGGAAGATTTACTTAAACCTGAATACAAAGGAGAAATAGTTGTAGCTCATCCGGGATCTTCAGGAACTGCTTACACAATGCTTGCGACTCTTGTGCAATTAATGGGAGAAGATAAAGCAATGGAATACTTGAAAAAATTTAATGGACAGGTAAGACAATATACAAAATCAGGAACTGCTCCGGGAAGAATGGTCGGAACAGGAGAAGCCACTGTAGGGATTACATTCTTACATGACGGTATCAAATATCAGAAAGAAGGATACAGCGACATTATTTTAGCTTCACCAAGTGAAGGTACAGGATTTGAAATAGGAGGAGTTGCTCTTCTTAAAAACGGACCTGATCAGGAAAACGCTAAAAAATTCATCGACTGGGTACTTTCTAAAAAAATACAAGAATTAGGGAAAACTGTGGGTTCATTCCAATTCCTTACAAACAAGGATGCTGTAAATCCTGAAGAAGCAAAAACGGTAGAAAATGCTAAACTTATAAAATACGATTTTGATTGGTCAGGAAAAAATAAGAAGAGATTAGTTGAAAGATTTACAAAAGAAACAAATACAGCTGTTCCTAAAGAATAACTGAATTTTTAAAACAATTTGATACTAAATTACAAAATACTGGAGCTGTTTCAAATAGAAAAATATTTCTTCCCTTTTATTTAAAGTTTACTTTATAAATCTAAGACGGAAAACGGGCTTTAAATATGGAAATGAAATAATCTTTCACTTTGGACTTCTCCAGTAAATTTTCTTAACGGAGGAAAAAATGAGTAATGATTTTAAACTGAAACTAAATCACGAATTAAAAAATATAAGAAAACTTATAAATGATCCTACATTATTACTGACAATTATTTTTTCTTTGGCTGTTGTTACATTTTTCGTATTAGTTCCTTTATGGAACATATTTCTGGAAAGTTTGAAAGTAGATAAAGGAAAATTCGGTTTTGGAAATTATGTAGAATCCCTCACTTCAACAGGAAACTTTCAAGTAATAGTAAACACAATTTTGCTGGGCTTTGTGACATCCGCTATTTCTTTAATAATAGGATTCTTCTTTGCCTACGTATCTGTATATATTAAAGTTAAAGGAAAAAAGATCTTTGATTTTATTGCAATGTTACCTATAATCTCACCTCCTTTCGTCATTGCACTGTCGGCAATAATGTTATTCGGAAGACAGGGAATTATTACAAATAAACTACTGGGTCTTAAAGGATTTGAAATATATGGATTTCACGGTCTTGTACTCGTACAGGTTTTGAGTTTTTTCCCTATTGCATATATGATGCTTGTAGGGCTGCTTCAAATGATCGATCCGTCAGTGGAAGAAGCTGCAAGATCACTGGGAGCCTCAAGATTCAAAGTGTTTTCCACCGTTACATTCCCTCTAATGGTACCCGGACTTGCAAATGCTTTTCTGCTCGTTTTTATACAATCCATTGCGGATTATGCAAATCCTTTTGTAATAGGAGGAAAATTTACTACAATTGCTGTAAAAATATTTCAGGAAGGAGTCGGAAATTATGAGTTGGGCATAGCAACTGCACTTTCCATAATACTCCTTTCTCTATCAATTACAATGTTTACAATACAAAGATATTACATTAACAAAAAATCTTATGTTACGGTAACAGGAAAAGTTTCAAGAGAAAGAGAGCTTATTAACAGTAAAAAAATAGTAACTCCCGTATTTATAGCACTGTTGATTTTGACATCATTCGTAATAGCCATGTATATATTAATACCTTTAAGTTCATTCGTAGAAATATTCGGTATAAAAAATAACTTTACTCTTAAACATTACAGAGAAATTTTCAGATTCAAAAACAGGATTGCTCCTATAATCGCTACAACAAATTTATCATTCTGGGCAACATTGATAGCAAGTATTTTTTCAATGATTATCGCATTCCTGATTGTCAGAAAAAACTTTATAGGAAAAACTTTTATAGAGTTTACGACTATTATGGCACTCGCCATACCGGGAACAATAATAGGTATAGGTTATGCTATAAGCTATAACAGAGTATACAAAATTCCTTTCACAAATATAACTGTAATTCCTACACTTACAGGAACTGCATTTATTATTGTAATGGCATTTATTATAAGAAGCCTGCCTGTAGGAGTACGTTCAGGAATGAGTGCATTAAATCAGATCGATCCGTCTATTGAAGAAGCTTCTACAATACTCGGAGCATCAAGTAGACAGACATTTTTTAAAGTTACTATCCCAATGATAAGGGAAGCTTTCCTCAGCGGTCTTATATACTCTTTTGCAAGAAGCATGACTCTTGTAAGTACTGTAGTATTCCTTATTTCGGCAAAATGGAAACTGTTGACTCCTGAAATAATGAATCATATTGATCAGGGAAGAATAGGAATCGCTTCAGCTTACTGTACAATTTTAATAATAATCGTATCAGCATTTATGATAACTGTAAAAATACTTATGTCGTTTACAAATGCAAAAAAATAACTGAAAATAACCAAAGGAGAGCGAAATGAACGAATCAAAAAACTTAATAATAAAAAATCTGTCAAAAACGTTTATAACAAAATCAAGAAGAGTGGATGCCGTAAAAAATGTAAATTTGTCAATTAATTCAGGAGAATTTGTCTGTCTTCTCGGACCGTCAGGATGTGGGAAAACAACGGTTCTCAGAATGATTGCAGGATTTGAAATACCTACTGAGGGAAGTATCGAAATAGGAGGAAAAGACATTGCTTATCTAACTCCTGATAAAAGAGGAATTTCAATGGTTTTTCAAAACTACGCTTTATTCCCTCATATGAATGTCTATGACAATATCGCTTACGGTCTTAAACTTCAGAAAAAAAGTAAAAGTGAAATAGATGAGCGTGTGCATAAAATACTGGATTTAATGAAAATGGAAGATTTTGCCGAACGTGTTCCGTCACAAATGTCGGGAGGTCAACAACAAAGAGTTTCTCTTGCAAGGGCATTAATAATGAATTCAGCTGTATTACTGTTTGATGAACCTTTGTCAAATCTTGATGCAAAATTAAGACTCCATATGAGAGATGAAATAAGAAAACTTCAACAGGAAGTTGGAATTACTTCAATTTACGTGACTCATGATCAGGCTGAAGCAATGGCTCTTTCAGATAAAATCATTTTAATGAAAGACGGTGAAATTGTTCAAATCGGAAGTCCTCAGGAAATATATCAAAAACCTAACTGTGAGTTTGCTGCTAAATTTATCGGAAGAGCAAACATACTGGATGCAAAAATTGTTCAAAAAGGAAATGATTTTACAAAAATAAAATTACTCGGTTCGGAATACAATGTTCCTGAAGTAACTGAACATAACACAGATGATGATGTAAAAGTTGTTGTAAGACCTGAATCTATTGATTTTTCCAAAAATATGAATACACTGAAAGTCACAAAAAGCGTATTCATGGGAGAAAATCACGAATATGAAGTTCAATATGAAAATGATATAATAGAGATTATACTCAGTAATCCTCATGGAAAAGAAGTAAAAAAAGTAGGAGAAATGCTGACTTTCGGAATTGATGAAGAAGCAATACATATATTATAAATAACTATGAGGGCAATAGTAATATTGCCCTCATAATCTTTTTTACTTTTTGATATCTCTTTCATAAAATCTTGTAATTATAATCACATCTCAGTAAAATTTTTTCTCAATCTTTTTTGTAAAAAATATCAAAGTAAAAAATTACTCGACACAAATTATTTTATACTCAACTTTCTTCTGTAAACCATTATTACTCCTTGAACTCCAAGTTTGACTATAAAACTTTTAATTTTCAAAAAATTCATTTTATTTGGAAAGTAACTTACTTCATTTAGATAACTTTATTTCTCTAATCAGTATAACTCATATTTTCAAAAAAATTCGAATGTAAGAAAATCCGAAATATAAGCTGAAAATAAGGGGCTCTAACATGGAAAAATTCTCCAATAAGTCCTTTATTATTTTATTATTGTTATGTTCACTTATAAATTCCATTCTTTAAAATGCCCAGTTTCCTTTTCTGAACACAGGTTCCCTCGTACCGTCTTCATTTATTCCGTCAATATCCATTTCAGAATCTCCTATCATAAAATCCACATGAGTTATCGACTGATTCAAATGAGCTTTTTCAAGCTCCTCCTCATTCATATTTTTTCCTCCCTCAACATTAGTAGGGTATGCCGCCCCCAATGCCAAATGATTTGATGCATTTTCATCAAATAATGTCTGATAATATAAAAGTCCTGAATTTGAAATAGGGGAATCATGAGGAACAAGGGCTACTTCTCCTATACTCTTTGCTCCCTCATCCGTTTCCAAGAGCTGTTTCAAAATATCGTACCCTACTTCAGCTTCAAAATCAATAACTTTTCCGTCTTTAAAAGTCAGTTTAAAATTATCAATAATATTTCCTTGATAAGATAACGGCTTTTTATTTGAAACATATCCATTTATTCTATATTTATCCGCTGCGGTAAATACTTCTTCAGTAGGCATATTCGGCATAAAATCTATCCCTTTAAGATTTTTACTTCCGGCTGCAATCCATATATGATTTTCAGGTAATCCTACTGTCAAATCAGTTCCTGATGTCTTATAATGTAAAGCCCTGAACTTTTTCTTATTAAGATAATCAGCTTTTTCAGATAAAGTTTTATGATGTTCTTCCCACGCTTTTAGAGGATCTTCTTTATCAATTCTCACTGTTTTTAATATAGCATCCAGCAGCTTTTCCTGTGCCTTTTCAACATCAATTTCTTCAGGAAATACAAGTCTTGCCCAATCGGGAGAAGGATAACTCGCTATTGTCCATGAATTTGCATCTGTCATTATACGAGAACGATAATATTTAAAGGCTTCTCCCATATTTTTAGCATAAACTCCCAGCTTTTTCGCTTCTATTCCTGAAAAAAGATTTGGAGAACTACTCAAAATATGTATAAATACTACATTATCATCCAAATAGTCGTTTCTTTCATCTATAGCCCATTGAGGTACATAAGAATACACTTCTGTGGACTGATATTCAGCATGCATACGTGAAAGCCTGTCATCGGAAAGCTTTATATGAACGTCACTCGCTCCTGATTTATATGCAAATTCAGTTACTTTATAAACTAAAGGAAGTGAATCTGTAGTACAATTTATCCACACTTTCTGATCTTGTTGAATATTTGCACCTACTTTTACTATCACCTCTGCATATTTTTCCAATTTTAAATCCAAATTTTCCATAAATAATTCGTATGATTAATTCTAAATAATAACCATACTTCTCCTCCTTATTACTAAATATTTACGTTTATTAAGGACAACGTATAATCCTCAGATGTTTTATAATGCCTTAATTATAATAGACAATTTTTTCTGAGAACAGTATAACATAAAATCGGAAATTTCCAAAACTTTGATTATTTCAGAACAAAATAAAAAATGTAAAATTAATAAGAAATTTTTTTAAATTTCAGATCAATTAATTAAATAAATTTCGTATTTAATTTTTTCCTAAAATGAAAAATATTCAAATCAACTATTATTTATCACTTTGGATTTTATCTTTAAAAAGTTCGGGATAATAAGAACTATAGTAATTATAATCATAATTAAATATATTCCCGAATGACCAGAAAAACTATTCACCATTCCAAGTAAAATTCCTATAAGAGTAAAATCCACATCTCCAAATGTAGTATTTACAAAGCCAAGTTTACCAAGTACAGGCAACAATGCCGCAGGTAAAAATGAAAGCAGAAGTCCGTTTACAAATGAACCTATTACAGCTCCTCTTTTACCTCCTGTGGAATTCCCATAAATACCTGCTGTAGCACCACAGAAAAAATGTGGAACCAATCCCGGAATAATTAAGATTCCTCCTGAAATTCCAAGTATTAGCATTCCTACTATTCCTCCTATAAAACTGAAAATAAAACCTATTATTACAGCTGTCTGTGCAAATGTGAAAAATACTGCACAGTCAACTGCCGGAATACTGTCAGGAATTATTTTTGTGGCAATTCCTTGAAATGCAGGTATAAGATCAGCCAGTATCATTCTAACTCCATTGTATACAATAGCTACTCCCACTGAAAATTTTAATCCCAACATTATCAAGTACAAATACGGTGAAATTCCATTTGACAAAGTTTCAACATATGTATTCCCTGCGACTATTCCTGCTATCAAATAAAACATTGTCATTGTAATAGCTGTGGCTATAGTTGTATTTCTCAAAAATCCCCATTTTTCAGGAATTTTCATATTTTCAGTAGTATTTTCAACATCACCTACTTTTTTTCCTATCCATGCGGAAATATAATAGCCTAAACTTCCAAAATGTCCCATAGCAATTTCTTCACCATCAGTGACTTTTAATGTATATTTCTGTCCTATTGCAGGAGATATGGCACTCCATGTTCCCAAGAAGAACCCTCCAATAAATATTAAAAGAATATTTGAAAATCCCATGGCACCTAATACTGCTGATAACAGACATGCCATATAGAAACTATGATGCCCTGTTAAAAATATATATTTATATTTTGTAAATTTGGCTACCATTAAATTTATAAACAATCCTACAACAAGGATAAGCATTGTTTCCTTTCCAAGCAAATTTTGAGCTGCAGCTACTACAGCTTCATTATTCGGAACAACCCCCTTAATATTAAAACCTTTTTCAATCATTTTTCCTAAAGGCTCTAAATTCATCACTATAAATTCAGCTCCTACCCCTAACATTATATATCCCAATATAGGTCCTAAAGTTCCAATCAAAATTTTATGTCTCGGTTTTCGGAGAGCAGTTAATCCGACAAAAGAAACTATCCCGAGTAATATAGCAGGCTGACTTAAAATATCTCTCAAAAATATTAATATCTCTTTCATATTTTTCTCCTTTATCCTTTATAATATTTTTTCATACTTTCTAATATATCTTCTTTTATTTTCTTTTTATTAGTATAACTTCTTGTGACAATTATTTTCTTATTTTTAGGAAATTGTTCCGCTATTTCCTTTACCGTAATTATTACATCTGCTTCCTTAGACAATGCTCCGTTAAGGTCTGATGATTCGACTGAGACATTATTTATTCCCTCCTCCCTGCACAATTCTTCTATTTTCATTGCAAGCATCAGACTGCTCCCTATACCGTTTCCACAAACAGTTAAAATTCTCAACATATTATTACCTCCCATTTTTTATGATTTCTTCTATTTCAGTAGTTGTTCCTGCATTTAAAATTTTTTCTATTTTGTCATCTCTGTCAAGAAATAGCGATAAGTCTTTCAATATTCCAATATGTTCTTCTTTATCCCGTGCAGCAAGAATGAAAATAAGATATATCTCCTGTTCTCCATATTTAACAGGATTATCCAACTTCAGCAGTGACATTGAAGTTTCTTCTACTCCATTTTCAGGTCTTGAATGAGGCATAGCAATTTTATCTGTTATCACAATATAAAATCCCATTTTTTTTATATCGTTTATCATTGCTCTTATATAGCTTTCTCTTATTTTATTTTTTTTCAATAATGGAAAAGCAGCTATTTTTATACTTTCTTCCCATGTTTCTATTTTTTCCATTATAGTTATATTATCCTTTAAAACCCTGTCTAACATCATATTTCCTCCAAATATCGATATACTTCCTTTGTATTTTTACATTTCATTAAGTTTTTCATTAAGTTTTTCCGTGTTATCAAATCAAATAAAAACTTTATTATTTCCTGTCGATTTTCTTTTTCTTTTATAGCAAAACCTATAAATATGTTTACTTTTTTTTCATTAGGAAGAAAAACCGGCTGTTTACATATAAGTAGCAAAATTCCGTTTTTTAACACATTTTTTGAAATGTTTCCATGAGGAATCGCAATACCCTCTTCAACCACAATATATGAACCAAATTTTTCTACAATATCGAGCATTTCACAAATATATTCTTTTGTTACATATCCTTGCATACACATATATTTTCCTACAGCTTCTATCCCTTCTCTCCAATTCATTTTCCTATCTGAAATTATTATGTCCGAATAATTTATAAAGTGACTGATTTTGTTACTTAAAGGATCTATATCATCAAATATACTTTCTCTAAATCTCCTGTTCAGTATTATCCGCAGATTTTCTTTATTATTATTATTATTTTCCTCTATAATTTTCAGCAATTCCGACATCAAAATCTTATTTTTTCTTTTGGAAATACCATATTTCATCATTTTATTGATATCCTTTTCTTCTAACAGAGGATTTATCTTTAAAATCGGGATTTTATAAATATTTTTCAATTTCGGAGTTGTTAAAATTAAATCTGCTTTAATATCCGAATTTAAAGTTTCTTCCAATTTATAATAAGGAATTACAGCTGAAATCTCCACATTAAAATCTTTTTTTAATTTCTGCTCCAATAACCTTGAAGTTCCTTCTCCCAGACCGCAGACTAATATTATTTTTTTCTTTGCATTTTCACTATTTCTTTCAACAGATGCTTTAAAATGATAACCAAGCAATGCTATTTCATCTTCAGGAAAAGAAATTCCGATTTCTTTTTCTATAACTTTCATTACTTTTTCACTAATTTTCAAAATAGGATCTCCATTTTCAATTAATTCTCTGAATACGGGATTGGATATGTGTATTCCTCTTTTTATCCTGTATATTGTCGGCTTTAAATGATAAATCAAACATTCATATAAAACTTCGTCTTCGTTTACGGACAAATTTGCATATTGGAAAAATTTTTTCATAATTTTTCTTATTAAAATTTCTTGATTCAACCAATTTTCAAGATTAAGACTACTAATTGTAACTCCCATTAAAAAATCAACAAATTTTATTATTGAATTTTTATATAAAACTGCAATTCCATTTTTTATTAAACTATTTTCTATTATTTTAAATTCTTCTGTTTTTTCAATAAACAGAAGGGACTGTTTTTCTTTTTCTATTTTTTCATCTTTTATTACAAGCAGATATGAGTACAAAATTTTATAAGCTTCATCTCCGATATTTAATTTCAATTTTTCATTTATATCATACAGAAAATCTGATATTTTTTTTTCTTCTGCTTTTTCATTATTAAAAATATACATTTTCTTTATAAATTCCGAATACATCTTTTTTTCTTCTTCGTATTGGAATAGAATTTTTTCAAGTTTTTTTATTTTCATCCATTCCATGTTTTCGTGATCCTTATATTCAAGATAATATCCAAAATTATTTTTATAAAGAATTTTTATTTTTTTTCTATTTAAAATATTTTTCAAAATTCTAAAATCTTTTTTCAACGTAGTTTTAGAAACTTCCAATTCCTGAGATATTTTTTTTAAATTTATATTTTCTTTAAAAAACAATATAAATTCTAAAATTCCTATTCTTTCCTCTCTGTCAAATTTTCTCATACTTTTAATTACGGAATGTACATTTTCAAAGTTCTGGTTATTATCAAAACATATTGTTTTTCCTTCCTTTTTTACTTTTTTTAATTTCATATTTTGAAGAAAAACATTTATATTCTGTAAGTTGTATGAAAAAACTCTTTTATTTATTTTATTTTTTTCAAGAATATCATTTTCACATATATTTCCATTTTTTATTAATTCTTCCAAAATTTTGATTTCCCTATTGTTCAGCATTTTTACCTCCCATTACATTTATACCCCTTTTCATACTATTTTCAAGATAAAGTTTTTTTACCGTTATTTTACAAAAAGTTTCCCCTCAAAACTGTAGAGTTTTTTATAAAAACAGTCGACTTTCTTTCCATGAATATCTGTCGCATCTTCCACTCCTGCTACCTATCACTTCAAAACATTAATGTCGAAGAATATTTGAAATATTAAACTAAAAGCCAACATTTAAATTATTTCAATAAAAAAACATGAATGAGCATCCAGAAAAATAACTATTTGAGCAAAATAAATTTATTATTTTTAATAAATGGAGTTTTTTTAAGTACGAAATAATCTTATATAAAAATAGAGGACTCTTTTACAGAAAATTTCTGTTAATTATGTCCTCTTCATTAATATAATTATTCTGTAACAAGCTTTGATTCTACCGGAACTTCTTTCGGAACTGTATCTGGAGATATTTCGGGTTTATTTTTTATAGCTTCTAACAAAATCTTGAAACTTTCCGCTCCAATACTTGAAGAATCCTGTGCAACTGTTGCACTTAACCCTTTTTGCTTTATTGATTCCAATGCTTCAGGTGCACCGTCAGTTCCTACTACTATTATCTGATTTTGTTTATTCGCATTTATGACAGCCTGTAAAGCACCAAGTGCCATTGTATCATTTGCTGCATATATTGCTTTCAGATTAGGATATTTCTGGATCAGATTTGCAGCAAGATCAAGAGCTTTCGATCTGTCCCAGTCTGCCGGCTGACTTGCGACAAGTTTTATTTTTGAATCAGCTTTAAATATTTCAGTAGCTCCCTGTTTTCTATATTCTCCTGAAGCATTTCCCGCTTTCCCTTCAATAATTGCCACTTCTCCTCCTTCAGGCAATTTACTTACAATATATTCAGCTCCTTTTGCTCCCACTTTCACATTATCTGTTGTAACAAATGCCAGTACACTTCCTCCTGATGCTTTTAATTGGTTCATATCTATTTTTTCATCGATATTTACTACATAAATACCTTTTTTATTTGCCTCGACAATTCCCTGTATTAAATTTACGGGCGATAACGGTGCCACTCCTATTGCTTTATATCCTTTTCTCATTAAATTTTCCAGAAGTTTCAATTGCTCCTGTACATCCTCTTCAGAGTTCACAGCAAAAATATCAACCTTTACTCCTTGAACCGCAGCTTCTTTTTCAATTCCTTCTTTCATGCTTACCCAGAAAGGATTGGATAAAGTTTTCAGAATAATTGCAACTTCAGCTTTTCCTGTTCCTGTATTAGACTTTCCGCTTTCAGACTCTTTAGCTTCTTTTTCTCCTCCACCGCATGACGCTAACAAAAGCACTCCTAGAAGCACTAAAATACTTTTAAAAAATTTACTCATACTAATTCCTCCTATAAAATTATATTTTTAATTTTCATGTATTATTCATAAATTTTGTTCCACATAATTCCTTATGTAGTATGCAGCGCCTAAAATACCGCTTTTCTGATCATGTTTTGATATAATTATATTCATATCTTCTGCCGGATAGGGCTTTCTCACTTTTCTATAAATTGCCTTTTTTAATTCTTCAATGGGAAAATCTTTCATAATAGGAACTCCCCCTGCAATAATAATATAATCAGGATCAAGAATATTAATTTCCGTAGCAATCGGTACTGCCAAAGAGTCAATAAAATTTTTTATAATTTCAGTATTTCCATAATTTGTAAAAATATTATCTATATTTAAACCCGAAAAATTTTCTTCTACAATTTTTTTTAAAACTTTTCCTGAAGCATGTGCTTCAATACATCCGATATTCCCGCAAGCACATTCTTTCTTTGAATTCAGGACAGGAATATGCCCGAGTTCTCCTGCAACGCCATGTTTCCCTTCAATAATCTGACCGTTTATATAAATGGCATTTCCAAATCCTGTACCTATATAAAGACCAATTGCTATTTTATCTTTTCCTATATTATTTTCTTTTATGTCTTTTAATATGAGAAAATTTACATCTTTATTTATATACACGGGAATATCCAGTTTTTTTTCAAGAGTATCCGTTATATTAATATTATCAAGATTTTTTATATTCGGCGTAGAATATACATATTTCTTATCTTTACTGACAATTGACGGAAAGCCTATTCCTATACCTTCTATTTCATTTTTATAAACATCTGTATAATATTTTATATTCTCAAGTAGATTAGTTATAAAATCACCTTTTTGCAACTCGGTAATTGATTTTATTTGAAAGTCTCTGATTTCACGATTTCGAGAAACAAGTCCTATTCTGAAATTTGTTCCTCCTATATCTATTCCCAAAATATACTCTTTATGTTCTCTCATTGTAAGCTCCTTTGTCTATTCAGAAGTTTCTCTGTTAAATATTTCAATCATTTTATCCCATGCATCTGTAAGACTGTTATCCAGATTAAATAATCCGGAACTTCCTACTATGAAAACTTCTCCTCCTGCTTTGACCAGTTTTCTGAATGTCTTTTCATTACATGAACCGTCAATTTCAATTATATATGAATAACCGTTTTCCTCTTTCAAAGTTTTCAATTCCTTAATTTTTTCCAGCATTTCAGGTATAAATGGCTGGCCGGCAAATCCAGGATCTACTGTCATAACTGTTATTTTGTCTACTAAATGTATGTAATATTTTATCCATTCCACGGGAGTGGCAGGATTTAGGACTACTCCTACCTTACAACCGACATTTTTTATTTTATTTATAATTCTGAATGCATCTTTATTGATAGTTTCCGCATGGGGAGATATATATGCCGCTCCTACTTTTCCAAGCACATCTATATAATCTCCGGGAAATTCCGTCATTAAATGAACATCAATAGGTAACTTTGATATTTTATTCAACTGTTCCACAAAAAAAGGTGACAATGTTATATTTTTTACAAAATGACCATCCATTATATCTACATGATAAAAATCTGCTCTTTCATTTAATATATCAACCTGCTCTTTAAATCTTGTCAAATCCATACACATAAGTGATGGTGAAAATCTTACTTTTTCCATATTACTCTCCTTTCTTTTTCCCTCCGAATATTTTATCTATTGTAACTGCAAGGATAATAAGTCCTCCCATTACAATCTGCTGATAATAAGTAGGTACAGTAAGCAGATTAAGACCGTTACTTATAACTCCGATAATAAGTCCTCCCATTACTACACCGAATATTTTACCCTTTCCTCCGAAAAAGCTCGTTCCTCCAATAATAGCGGCAGCTATTGCAAATGTTTCAAAACCTGCTCCTGCTCCCGGTTCTGCTGCTCCTACTCTTGCAGTTGAAACTACTCCGGCAATTCCTGCACATGCCCCTGAAATAATAAAAACAATAAGAGTATGCAATTTTACATCTATTCCTGAATACCATGCAGCCTGTTTATTTCCTCCGAGGGCATATATATTACGTCCCAGTTTGGTTTTTGAAGTTATAAAACCGAGAATAAATGCCACTGTTACTGCTATAATTGCAGGTATAGGTATTCCTATTATTCTTCCTGCTACCATTTTTGTGAATACAGGAGGAAATCCGAATATAGAATTTGCATTGGATATTATCAGCGTTATTCCCTTTAAAATCGCCTGAGTTCCCAAAGTAATTATAAAAGGATGAAGTTCAGTCACATTTACAAGAAATCCATTTAACATCCCTATTAATGCTCCTGCCAGAACTCCCCCTATAAGTATTGCAAAAACAGGATTCATACCTGCTATAAGAAACTTTCCTGTCAACATTCCTGTAAGGGCAATTACCGAACCTACGGACAAATCTATCCCTGCTATTAATATAGCAAAAAATTCTCCACATGCAATTAGAATATTTACCGAACTCTGTAATATAATTTGAGTTATATTGTCAAAAGAGAAAAACAGTGCAGGCTGGCCTATTCCAAATACAACCATTACTATAATTAAAATTCCGAAAGTTCCATATTTTTGCCATAATATATTAAAGCCCGATTTCATTATTTCACTCCTTCACTTGTTAATATTTGCATTATAGCTTCTTCTGAAGCTTTTTCTATAGGTAAAATTTCTACTATTCTTCCTTCCCTAAAAACTGCTATTTTATCGCAAACAGCAAATAATTCAGGCATTTCAGACGAGATCATCATTACGATTTTTCCTTCATCTGATAACTTCCTTATAATAGTGTAAATTTCACTTTTACTTCCTATATCTATGCCTTTAGTAGGTTCGTCGAATATCATTAAAGATGAATCTGCCATTATCCATTTACTTAAAATAACTTTCTGTTGATTTCCCCCTGACAACTCCGTTATATTTTGATTTATTGAGGTACATTTTATATTCATCTGATTTTTACCTTTCAGAGCATATTTTTTTTCTTTTTCATTATCAATAAGTCCCCAAATCCCCTTTAATCGTGATTTTTTTATAAAAGGAAGTATCGATATGTTCTGTTTAATATCAAAATTATGGAAAAACCCCATTTCCCTACGATTTTCAGTAACAAATCCCATTCCTTTTTTTATTGAATCATATTCATTTTTAGGTACCGAATTTTCTCCGAACATAGTTATACTTCCTTTTTTTATCGGTTTTACTCCAAAAATCGCTTCCATTAATTCACTTCTTCCCGAACCTACGAGACCTGCAAATCCTAAAATCTCTCCTTTATGAATTTTAAATGAAACGTCTTTTACTTTTCCATCAACACGGGTCAGATCATTTACTTCAAAAATTACTTCTTTTTTATCCTGTTCCGTGTTGTTTGAATCATATCTTGATTTTATTTCCCTTCCTACCATCATTGTTACAAGGTCGTTTATATCTACATTTTTTACATCTCTGTTTCCTACATCTTTACCGTCTTTTAAGACAGTAACCGTATCTCCTATTTCTTTCAATTCTTTAAGTTTATGGGAAATGTATACAATTCCTTTTCCCTCCAGTTTTAATTGTCTTATAATTTTAAAAAGATGATTTGTTTCAGTTTCAGTCAAAGATGTGGTAGGTTCGTCCATTATTATTATATCTGCATCGGAAGCAAGGGCTTTGGCTATTTCCACTTGCTGTTTTTCACTTATTGTCAGTTCTTCTACAAGAGTATAGGGATTTTTATCCAACCCTATTTTTGCCAGAATTTTTTTCGTCACATTTTCCATATATTTATAATCAACCGTTTCTATTCTGAGTACTTTTTTTACCGGTAATTTTCCTACAAATAAATTCTCCTGAATGGATAATTCATTTATTACACTTAATTCTTGATAAATTATACTGATTTTGTTTTCAAAAGAAAGTTTCGGAGTAAGAAATTCATAATCTTTTCCATTTATAACTATTTTTCCCGAAGTCGGCTGATAAACTCCGCTTAAAATCTTCATAAGAGTTGATTTCCCCGCCCCGTTTTCTCCTAATAGTATATGAACTTCTCCTCTATTTATTTTAAAAGAAATTTCATCTAAAGCCGTTACTATCCCGAATTTCTTCGTAATATTTTTCATTTCCACTAACGGACTTCCCTTCATACCATCCCTCCTTTTTAAATTTCCGTACTTTTTCGTCTAATAAGATTAACAGGTATTTTTATATTTTTTACATTACTTTTTCTTAACAGTATTTTATCCATAAGAAGTTCTACTGCCAGTTCTCCCATTTTCCATTTATTCTGATTTATAGTTGTAAGAGGTATTCCTGATATTTCACATGCTGATATGTTGTCAAAACCGACTAATTTCACTTCACTAGGTATTTTTATTCTTCTTTCATTCAATGCCATCATTGCTCCTAATGCCATAGTATCATTTGTTGCAAAAATTCCGTCAAAAATTTCTCCTGAATCAAGAAGTTCCAGAGTTTTTTCCTTAGCTTCTTTGTAGCTTATCACAGTCATGTCACAAAGCAGCTGCTCATCAAACTCTATTCCGTAATCTTTTAATGCTTTTAGAAATCCTAAATACCTTCTATGAGCTGAAGATATTTTTCTTATATCCTTCATTATAGCTATTTTCCTACAACCTGCCTGTATCAGTTCCTGTGCTGCCAGATATCCTCCATGGAAATTATCAGATTCGACATACATTTCTTTATTATCAATATATCTGTCTATATAAACTACAGGAATTTTTAGCGAACGGATTCCACTTATAAGTTGTACTCCTCCTCCGATGTATATTATCCCGTCTACAAACTGTCCTATGAGATTGTTCAACTGTCTTTTTTCCGTTTCAAGATTTTCGTCCGTATTACATACAAAAACTGAATAATCGTATTTTATTGCCTGTTTTTCCACTGCTTGTATAATTTTTGCAAAAAACTCATTACTTATGTCCGGTACAATAACTCCTATTGTCTGAGATTTTTTCGTTCTCAGACTTCTTGCATTTACATTCTGCTTATAAGAATTACTTTCTATCAGCTTTAAAATTCTCTTTTCGGTCTCTTCAGAGTATCCTCCTTTTTTGTTTATTACTCTGGAAATTGTCGCTATCGATACTCCTGATAATTTTGCAAGTTCTTTAATAGATATTTTTTTTTCTTTTTTCATACTATCCCCTATTTTTTAGTAAACGTTTACGTTATTCTTTTATAAATTATACCTCATCTTTTCAACTTGTCAATACAAAAAAATAATTAAAAATAAATTTATTTAATAATACAAATAAAATAAAAAACTGTAGTATAAGTTTGAAAAAATATTCATTTACATACTTTATCGTTTTCTTTAAAATTAATAAAACAAAATTTTATAATTTCAGAAAATATATGTCTATATACACTTAAATATTATTTTCAACTTATAAGACAGTTTTTCTTTACATTTATTTTTCTTTAATTGCAATTATATATTATCTAACATATCCACTCTTTTCTGATGTCGTCCCCCTTCAAATTCTACTGACAACCATTCTCTGACAATCATTTTTGCCAGTTCCGACCCCACTACTCTTGAACCAAAAGCTAATATATTAGTATCATTATGCTCTTTTGACAGTTTTGCCGAATAAGGCTCGCTACATACAACTGCCCTTATTCCTTTCACCTTATTTGCCGCTATTGAAATTCCGACACCCGTTCCACACATAATTATTCCGCAGTCAAAATTCCCCTTTACAACTTCTTCTGCAACTTTTACTCCATAAACAGGATAATCCGTCCTTTCGCTTGAATAGGCTCCAAAATCTTGTACGTCATATCCTAACTCTTTTAAATAATCAATTATGGTAAGCTTCAGTTCCAAGCCCACATGATCACTTCCAATGGCTATTCTCATATTTTTATTTCCTTTCATTATTTTTTCAATTAAGAAATCGTTTACGTATTATTATACAACATATAAAAATAAAATTTCAATCTTTTTTCCTTATTTCTTATATTTTGAATTTTTAAATTGCATTATTTATAATATAAAATTACTCTGATTTTATAGAATAAAATCTTTATAAAATATATTCTATACATTTGAAATCTCATTTTTTAAAAATTATTTGATTTTTTGATATAATATATTTATAAAAATATTATTCAAAATAAATTTAAAAACTTTTCATTATTTTAGATACTTTAACTTATAAAAATCCGCTTTAAATATTTTATTCCACCATATATCTTAAAAAGAAAAACTGATAAAAATTCGCTCTTAAACCACCTCTTTATAACCATACAGGATAGAAAAAAATGTTTGGGAAATCCTTATGAACAAGCTATAAAAATAGGATTAGAAAAAAAGCTAAAAATGGAAAATACTATAATTTTAAAAATAACAAGGAAAGAAAGTACTTAAGCAATATAAAGCCTTATTTTCAAAATAATATTTTTACTTATGATAAATTTGAAATTATAAAAGGAGTCCCGGATGATGACATTATGTCAGAACATTACACTCCCTTTATTATATACTAAATATAAAAACAGACAGTTATTTAATGACTATTTTTCCAAAGTTAAGACAGATATAAAGTTTAAAAATACAAACTCTACCGTTTTTGCTAAATATAATGATAGTGAAAAACCTAAATTCTTTGAAATAAGTCTTAGAAGAACATATAAAAATTTGGGAAAGACTGTCTTTTAAAATAAGCTCACTTTTAAATTTCATCTATTTTATAAGCAGTAAAATTAACTTTTCTGTTAAAGTAATCTTATAAACCAAAATTAATTCTCCAATTGTAAGCAGTGTATTTTTATTATTATCTTTACTAAATTCCATAATTTGATATATTTCTATATTTTATGAAAAATTCCTAATATAAAACAATAAAATTATGAAGGCAGTAATAAACCCTCATAATTTTATTATAATAGAAAAACTTCCATTTCAAAATAATTTTGCTATTTTTCATTCTTTTTCATTCTTTTTTATCTCTTTTTTCTTTCTATAATTTTTAGAAAACACATCACATTTTTCCTAAAATTTTTTATAGAGAAATTATAATATATGCAGTACACAAAATAAAAATGTATAGAGTTCGTATTTTGAATTTTTTCTATCTTTTAAAACATCTTTTTTCTTTAAAACAATTCTTTCCTTTAAAATGTCTCTATTATTTCAACTATACTTTTTCCTGATAAACCATACTTTTCTTTTACGACTTCCGTCTTTCCCGACTCGGTAAATTTATCCTGTACCCCTATTCTTCTTAATGGAATCCTCACTACACTTTCTCCGACTATTTCCGAAATCAATCCCCCTAATCCTCCATTAATCGTATGATTTTCAATTGTTAAAATACCTTTCATTCCTTCCGCTTCCTTCAGTACCACTTTCTTATCCACCGGTTTTATACTCCTTATATTTAAAAGTTTATTTTTATACCCTTTTTCTTTTAAAAGTTCAAATCCTTCTATTGCCTGTTTTGCCGCAGTTCCTTCAAAAATAAGTAAATAATCATTTCCTTCATTAAATAACATTTCTGAATTTCCCTCGTTAAAGTCTATTTCCTTTTCGTGTATTACAGGAACAACATCTCTGGCTACTCTTATATATATAGGTCCTTTTATTTCCACAGCCCTTTTTATTGCACCTTTTAAATCTTCCAAATCAAGAGGATTAAATACTTTCAGATTAGGCAAAACCCTTGTCAATGCAATATCTTCAAGAGCGTGATGAGAAGCTCCGTCAGATCCGTTATCCATTCCCGAATGTGTTCCTATTATTTTTATATTCAGATTTGCATAACAGGACTGACGTAACTGTGTCCATACAGTTCCTGTTCCGAAAATTGCGAAATTTACATAAAAAGGTACAAAACCTTCTGTCGCAAGTCCGGCAGTTACTCCCAATGAATTCTGTTCCGCTATACCCATTTCGAAGAATCTTTCCGGAAATTTTTTCTGAAATTTGTGTGTAGTTACCGATGAAGCCAAATCACTGTCTATTACAACTATTTTATTATTTTTTTCAGCCTCTTTTATGAGTATGTCTCCTATATAATCTCTCGGTGAAATATATTCATACTTTTTCATTATTTATATCCCCCTTTCAATATCCTGTATCGCAATACTGTATTCTTCATCGGATATAGCACTGCTATGCCATTTCGGATTATTTTCCATAAAGCTGACACCTTTTCCTTTTACAGTATGGGCAATAATAAAAACAGGAGTTTTCTTTGATTTTTCAGAATATTCCAATGCCTTTCCTATTTCTTCAAAATTATGCCCATCTATTTCAAGAACTTCCCATCCGAAAGCTTCAACTTTTGATTTTACAGGCTCCAAATTCATTATTTCATTCACATTGCTTTTTGAAGATAGTTTATTATAATCCAGAAAAACAGTCAGATTATCCAATTTATAATGCGAACCGCTCATTAGAGCCTCCCAAATTTGTCCCTCCTGCATTTCTCCATCCCCTATGACAACATAAACTCTACTGTCATCTTTCTTCAATTTTTTTCCCAAAGCCATGCCCACTCCTATTGATAATCCCTGACCTAAAAGACCTGTATTGGCATCAATTTCAGGAATCTTATTTCTATCGGGATGTCCCTGAAGTCTCGAATTTAAAGTTCTGAAAGTACCTGTTTCTTCCTGAAATATAAATCCCAAATCAAGAAAAACCGCATATAATGCAGGTGTTACGTGACCTTTGGATAAAATCAGTCTACTCCTGTTTTCCTTGTTGAAATCTATTTTATAATTATATAAATAATTCAATATATCTATACAGGATAAAGAACCTCCCGGATGTCCCGCTTTAGCTTTGTAAACCATTTCTATTATGATTTTTCTATACTTTTCGGATTTCTTTTTTAAAAATTCCAAATCATATTTCATAATTCTTTTTCATCTCCTTTATTATCTTCCCAACATTTTTCCTAAATAATAAATTACGAGCCCTAATACTACAAAATCCGTTTCAGGAAAAGTCGTTCCTTTCAGTCCTATAATTTCCATAATAGGATACAACATTGCAGGTCCGACAGCTATTAAAATCCCTGTTACAAATCCTCCTGCAACTGCACCTTTCCAACCGCCGGTAGCATTTCCAAATACTCCCGCTGTGGCTCCTATAAAAAAATATGGAATTGCCACAGGAATAATTACCGTCATTCCTGCCATTGCCAATAAAACCATACATAACAGTCCGCCTACATAAGCTGAAAGAAATCCTACTACTGTCGCAGTCGGTGCATAAGGGAAAACTACAGGACAATCCAATGCAGGCTTAGCATTAGGTATAAGTTTTTCTGAAATTCCTACAAATGCCGGAACTATTTCCCCTAAAAGCATTCTTACTCCTGTAATAATAATGTAAAGAGAAGCGGTAAAAGTTAAGGATTGGAACAGAGGATAAACAAACCAACTTACTCCTCCTGACAATGATTCAACAGCTTCCTTTCCTGCTGCAAATGAAGCTATATAGAAAAATACAATTATTGAAATGCTGACTGAAACGATATAATCTTTAAATATGGAAAGCCAGCCCGGTAATTTCAGTTTTTCAGTGCTTTCTTCAGCATTTCCGACTTTTTCACCTAACCATCCTGACAATGCATAAGCAATAGTTACATAATGTCCCATTGCTATATCGTCATTTCCCGTCACTTTACGCATATAAGGCTGTGCCAGTGCAGGATATAATGCTGCAGCTATACCGAGTATAACTCCCCCCAATATAACAGTAACAGTATCATTCAGATTCAATGCTTTCAACACAACCGTCAGCAGCGCTGCCAGATATAAGTTATGCTGCCCTGTAAGAAAAATATACTTGAATTTTGTAAATCTGGCTACTAATAGATTACATAAAAATCCTAAAACCATTATTAAAGAAACGACTGTTGCAAATTTTGTCTGTGCCAGTGCCGTTACAGCTTCAGCCAAAGGCAGAACCCCTTTCAACCCGAAACCCTTACTGAACAGCTTCTGAAAATTATCCAGTGCCGTCACTGCAATTCCTGCTCCTCCTGCAAATATTAGAAATCCTACTATCGCTTTTAATGTTCCCGTTATAATCTTTTCAGGAGATTTTTTCTGTAAAGTCAATCCTAACAGTGCCATTAGTCCCACTAATATAGGTGCCGATCCTAACAAGTCAAATACTATGATTTTCATTAGTTCCATAATATCCACTCCTTATTTTATATTTTTTACAAATTATCATTTTCATTAAAAAATTTTTCTATTTTTTCTTTCATCTCATTTTTATTCATAAGATCATTTATTCCTATTACATATTTCCCTTCATCTTCCAACTGTTTCACTAAGTCCGCCATTGTTATAATACAGTCCACATTATAATTACTCACTGCACTTAGCACATCGTGTTCCAACTCCAATGGAAAATTATTTTCCCCTATAACCTGCTCGAGTTTTATCCTAAGCATCATGCTGCTTCCCATTCCTGTCCTACAAACAACCAGTCCTCTTTTCATCAGAATCATCTCCTATATTTTCAAAATTAATTAAATATCTGTGTATAATATTTATATTTTTTCCGGTGTTACCTTTACACTTTTCAGCCAGTTCAAAAATTTTACCGTCTTCCACTACTTTTGTAATAAATCTTATAAGGCTAATGTGTTTTTCAGAGTCTAATGCCATTAAAAATATCATATATTTTACAGGATCATTTTCTTTATTACCGAAATTTAAAGGTTTCCTCAATCTTACAAAACTGAATCCATTTTTTCTAACTCCTTCATCAGGACGCACATGTGGAAGAGCTATTCCCTTTGTAATAATATAATACGGACCCTCTCTTTTGGATATTTTCAAGAGACTCTCTATATATTTTTTATCTATATAGCCTTCTTTTATTAATATTTCACCTCCTTTTTCAATTGCCTCCTCCCAATTTTCAGCCTCCAAATCAAGATTTATCAATTTTTTATTTATTTCTTCCATTATCTTTTTTCACCTCATTTCTTATATTGTCTATTAATCTGATTAATGATTTTTCATCCCTTATTTTTTCCGTTTTCTGCCTGAAATCATATTTATCTATCAAATTTATTATATCTTCTATTATTTTTATATTATCTTTCTTTTCCAGTGATGAAAGAAAAAACAAAATTTTAACTTTTTTATTTTCAGGAAAAATTATCGGATATTTCAATACTATAAGTGCCGTTCCCTTGCAATACACGTTTTTATTTATTTCTGCATGAGGTATTGCAACATTTTCAGTAACAACCATATAAGAACCGAAATTCTTTATTAATGATTTTATATCTTCCGAATAATTCATACTAACTTTTCCGTTATTTTTTAAAATTTCAACTCCCTTGTCTATTATTTCTTCCCAACTTTCAATTTTATTTTCTATATATCTTATATTGTGCAAATTCAGATAATCATACAGACTTTCTTTTCTTTTTCCTTCATTATCATTTTTACTGTTATCCGTTTTTACAAGTTGGTTTTTATCAAATAACAAATTTTCAAGAGATTCTGTCAAAGCTTTTTCATTTTTTATTTCTACAAATCCTCTAATACTTTTTAATATTTCAGACACTCCTATTTCCTTTATCTTTTTTTTATTAAAGTAACTGTCAAGTTTTTTTATATCTTCTTCAATCAAAAATGGAGAAACTTTTATAATTTCTATCTTCAGCTTTTCCTGTATACTTTTTTTCAAATTTATAGTCGTTATCATCGCATCATATTCTTTCAGATTTATTTCCGAAAGACCTAAGTATGAAATAAGCTTCAGTTCTTTCAAATCATATTTTTCTTTAAGTTTATACATTAAAATCGTTGTTGTTCCATATCCTCCTGTACACATTAACAAAACTTTTCTGTTCCCCCTATAGTGCTTTTCGGAGATCCGCTCTAGAGATGCTTGAAAATGAACGGCAAATAAGATTATTTCCTCCATTTTAAATTTGATGTCCAATAATTTTTCTATTTTCTTCACTTCTTCCTCTACTACTTTCAATAAATTTTTGTCCAGATGCTCAGATTCATTAAAATATATTTCGGATTCTTCGAGATATATTTTATTTTTAGCTCTGTATATAGCGGGCTTTATATGATTTAAAAGACTTTCCAATAATATTTCATCTTCTGAAAATTTTACTTTTATTTCTTTTTCCAGTTTACAAATCATACTTTTTATTATCAAATTTATTTCTATCCATTTTTCAAACATTTCAGTATTATATGAATAAGAAAAAAATCCCGTCAGATAATCTGCAAGTTGTAGTTTTTCATTTTCATTAAATACTATTTTACTGCTATTTTCTATTAAACTTATATTTTTAAGTATAATTTCATATTCTTTAGTAGACTTTATAAAATCTCTATTTAACATTTTCATATTAATACTTTTTCCGGAAATTATTCTAAAAATACTTATAAGTATGTACGAATAGAAAAAACTGTAAAATTCACTTTTAGGCAGTTTCCCTTCTGAGATTTTTTCTAAAAAAATTTTTACATATTTTTTATTTCCGGAAAAAATATTTTTCCCCATAAATTCCGTCACAATATTGTTATTTATTTTCAGCATCATATTTCCTATATATTTTAGAGAGATCTCTACAAGAATTTTCCGTATTTCCACTTCATCATTAATTTCTGAAAAAGTCCTCCGAAGTTTTTCTTCTATATATTTCAAATCTTTTTTTATTGTTGTCCGACTGACTTTAAATTCATCCGACAATTTTTTTATATTAGTTTTTTCATCAAGTAAATATTTGAAAATTATTAAATCTCTTCTCTGCTCCTGAGACGGTCTTTCCAGTAAAGACAGTATTTTACCGAATTTTAACGTTTCCGAATTTTTTTCTATTGATATTTTTCCTGCTGAATTTAATATTTTACAATTAATTTTATTCATAGATAATAAAAAATTTAAGTTTTCTATTTCATATCTTATTTTCCTGTTATTGATATTCATATAACGTGCTACTTCCTTTAGGGTTTTTCCGGGATTTTTCAAAATATAATTATAAATTTCCACAGTTCTTATATTAATTATCATTTTTACCTCCACTGTCTTATTAAATGATACCTCATTTTAAAAAATTGAAAAGATACACCTTTTGTCTCTTTCACATTACAAAAAGTTACATTTTTAAAGTCAGTATTTCTGAAATTCTATGTTAAATCTGTTTCATTATAAGTTTTCCTTTAGTTTTTATAGATAAAATAATATTTTTATGTTATCATTTTATTATTAAATTACGGATAAAGGAGTTTTTCATGTCAAAAGATAAAATACGAAGTGATATTATTCAGAAAAGAAATCTTCTTACAGAAGAATTTATTGAAAAAAATAGCAATATAATAATAGGAAATCTTAAAACTTATATTGAAAAAGCTCAAAATATTATGATTTTTATGGATATGAAAAACGAAGTGAAAATTACAAAATTAATTAATCTATATCTTCATAAAAATTTTTACATACCTAAAATTTTTCCCGACGGAGATATGAAAATAAATATGTACAATGAAAAAGATCTGGTTTTACATAAATTCGGTTATTATGAATCCAACTCTCCTGTTTTTTATAACGAAAATATTTTAGAGCTTGTTATTGTTCCTGCTGTGGCTTTTGATAAATCAAAAAATAGAATCGGCTTCGGAAAAGGTTACTATGACAGATTTCTGCATAAAATAGGAGGAAATCCAAATAAAACTTTAAATATCGGTATTTGCTATGATTTTCAGCTATTAGATGAAATTCCATTTGAGAACCATGATATAAAAGTTGATTTTGTTATTACTGAAAAAAGGACTATATATTAAATTTATAAAATAGTCCTTTTTTATTATCAGAAAAAAGAAATTGAAAAATTTCACGGTCTTTCTAAGATATATCACTCTCTAAATATCTTATTTCCCATTATTTTACAGATTTTTCTATTATTATTTCTCCTTTATAAGTATCTATTTTTGCTTTTGCTCCTATAGGAACAGTAATAAACGGTCTTACATGCCCCGAATCCAATCCACTTATTACAGGAATATTCATCTTTCCGAAATTATCTTCAAATACATCGTTTAAGTTCATATCATTAGGTTCGGCTTTTCTCGGATTTTTAAAATCTCCAAGGATTACCCCTTTTAAATTTTTCAGTTTTCCTGCTAATTTCAATTGTTTCAGCATTCTGTCGATTCTATATGTCGGCTCATTTACTTCTTCAATGAACAATATTTTCCCGTCAGTATTAATTTCATATTCCGTTCCGAGTGAAGCTACAATAAGAGATAAATTTCCTCCGGTAATTTTCCCTTCACCTTTTCCATTTCTTATTACAAAATATTCATTGTCAAGTTCTGCAAGATTAAATTCAGAAACTTCTATAAATGTCTTATTAAAAGAGGTTTCTGTAACTTCAGGAATATCTCTAAAATTGGAGCTCATAGGTCCATGATACGTTACAAGTCCCGTTTTTTCATTAATTGCAATTAAAAGAGTAGTGATATCACTATATCCTGAAAATATTTTCGGATTTTTCTTTATTACTTCATAATCAAGTTTATCCACTATCCTTATACTTCCATAACCTCCTCTTATGGCAAAAATAGCTTTTATTTCTTTATTTGCAAACATATCATTTATGTCTTCGGCTCTCATTTCGTCTATTCCTCCAAAACCATACCACATGGAATCAAAAGATTTTCCATACACTACTTTAAATCCTCTGTTTATAAGATACTCTACTTCATCATCAGCTGAAGTGCCTTTATAGTTTGCAGGAGCTATAAGTCCTATAGTATCTCCCTCTTTCAATTTTTCAGGTATTATTATCTGCTGCTTTTCAGCTCCTGTCAATATTACAGTCATTGTAAAAAGAAATATTAAGAATATGTTTTTTATTTTAATCATTTTAAAAATCCTTCCAGTTTTTCTTTTAATTTTGTATGATCGGGTAGATGAATTCCTTTTATTCCTAACTTTTCCGCAGCTTCTATATTTACTTCCATATCATCTATAAATAACGTTTCTTCAGGATTTAAAGAAAATTTATTTAAAATTTCCTCATATATTTCTTTTTCAGGTTTTAATAAATGACAGTAACAGGAAACCACTTTTCCTTTGAAATTTTTAAAAAATTCATAATTATTGTACACTTCTTCAAAAGAGTCTTTATGAAAATTCGATAAAATATATAAATTATAATTTTCTTTCAATAAAGGCAGCAAAGAAACATTTTCTTTTATCGGTTGCAATAAACCGGCAAAATTACTGTCAAACATTGAATCAATCTGCTCTGCTACTTCAGGTACTCTCTTCTTGAATATTTCTTTTGCTTCTCCATAAGAAAGTGTCCCTCTGTCAAGCATTAACCATTCAGGACTTCCAAATACCTCCTTTAAAAATTTTTCATTATCCGTATAATCTTTAGGGTTAAAACTTATAAGAACATTCCCTAAATCAAATATTATATTTTTAATACTCATCGTTTTCTCCAATCTGTTAATTATATTTTACTTTTACATCGGTAATAATGACATACTGTTTCCTGAATTTTATAATATCACAGTTTTTCCACGTAGCTGCATATTTTTTCAGATATTCTTCAGCTTGAGGATATTCTTCTCCGTTAATTCTGACATCCGCATCAAGCGTTCCGTCAGGCTCTTTTAAAGCAAATAATCTGATTGCATAACTTTTTCCGCTATCTCTCATTTGCTTGGAAAAAACTTCCATTGATTTCGTAAAAAAGCAGCAAGGACAAAATTCATCAATATAAGGATGAACATCAATTCCTGCTTTTTCAGACTTCTCTACATCAAAATTCGGATAAATTACCATATTCCCAAAAAACAAATGTCTTTTCGAAGATTTTTTATCTTCAGAAGTTACCTCAATTATTTCGTTCATATTTTCAGCATTTTCAGGATTTGCAGCATCGCACAAAGTAGCCCAGTCGAGCATTATCCAACTGTTAAAAGCATCTATAATTCCCATTGAAAGCTCATCACTCCACCGACTATACTGATACTCGAAAATACCTTTCAAAAATAATTCTTTATGATGAATCTGAATAGTAGTTGCTACTCTGTACTTCCCTTCTTCATCATTATCCACCCAATTCAACAAAGGCAACAGATAATAACCGTTTTCAGGAATATGGAGCCATTTATTTTCACCGTTACTTTTGAGTATTTGAACATTCCAACCCTTTTTTGCCAACAAATCATACAAAAACTCAGCAAAGACAATATCGGTATGTTTCGGATCAGAACTTTTAAGGCATCCTATTTTTGCAGGATTATTCGGTAAAATTTCCCATCTTACAATTTCACTGCCATGATTACGGCTGTTCTGCTCCTTTTCAGATTTTAAAATTTTTTTCAACTTATTAAACATAACCATTTTCCCTTATATTTTATATTATTCTTCTATAAATTTTTTTAAAAAATCAGTTACTTCTTCCACTTTTATTTCCTGACTTTCTCCCGTTCTTCTGTCTTTAATCTCAACTTTTCCCTCAATCGCTCCTTTTCCAACAACTATTTTCAAAGGAAACCCTATAAGATCAGCATCTTTAAACTTAAATCCCGCTCTTTCATTCCTGTCATCTAAAACTACATCTATTCCTTTACTGTTCAGTTTTTCATAAAGCTTTTCTCCTAATGAATATTGTGTCTCATCTTTTATATTTGCAATTATTATATCCACCAGATAAGGAGCTATAGCTTTAGGCCATATTATCCCCCATTCATCATGGTTCTGTTCTATTGCCGCTGCCATTACCCTGGAAATTCCTATTCCATAGCATCCCATTTTTATTATACGCTGTTTTCCGTTTTCATCTAAAACTGTTGCATTCAATGCTTTTGAATATTTTTCGCCTAATTTGAATATATGTCCCACTTCAATTCCTCTTGCAATTTTAAGAGTCCCTTTACCACCGGGACAACCATCCCCCTCTCTTGCTTCTCTTATATCTCCTGTTATATCATAGTGTATATCTTCAAGGTTTACATTTGCATAATGATACCCTTCTTTATTTCCTCCTACAATGAAATTCCTCATATATTTTACCGTTTCATCCAAAACTACTTTTATATTTTCATTTTTATCAAAAGAACCTACATATCCTTTTGCAATTCCAAGTTTTTCACAATCTTCCTCATCCATCATTTCCAGTTCCGTTGCTGCTCCTGCAATATTTTTTACCTTAATTGGATTTATATCAAGATCTCCCCTTATTAAAGCCATAAAATAATTTGCTCCGTCTGCAAGAACTTCTTTCAACAAAACAGCTTTTACCGTTTTTGTCTTATCCACTTTAAAAAAATTTGCAACATCCTCTATTGTCTTACAATCAGGAGTCTCTACAAGTTCCTTTTCTTTTTTTTCTTCATTGCTCATTTCAAGTTTTATTATACTCGAAGCTTTTTCCTTATTTGCAGCATAATCAGAAACATCACAATAGAGTATATCATCTTCACCGCTATCTGCAAGCACCATAAATTCATGGGACGAATCTCCTCCTATAGAACCTGAATCAGCTTCTACAGCTCTAAAATTAAGACCGCATCTTTCAAATATCCTTTCATAAGCTGCTTTCATATTCAAGTATTCTTCATCAAGAGATTTTTCGTCAATATGAAAGCTGTAGGCATCTTTCATAAGAAATTCCCTACCCCTCATTAGCCCGAATCTCGGTCGTATCTCATCTCTAAACTTTGTTTGTATCTGATAAAGGTTAAAAGGTAAATCTTTATATGAATCTACCATATTTCTTACAATATCCGTTACAACTTCTTCATGAGTGGGTCCCAACGCAAACTCCCTCTCATTTCTATCTTTTAGCCTCATCAATTCAGGTCCGTATGCAAACCATCTTCCTGTTTCTTCCCATAAAGAAGAGGGCTGTAACACCGGCATATGTATTTCCTGAGCATTTGCCCGATCCATTTCTTCACGAACAATATTTTCTATTTTTCTCAAAACTTTATACCCCAAAGGGAGATAGCTGTATATGCCTCTTGTAAGCTGTTTTATCATAGAAGCTCTTAACATTAACTGATGACTTATTACTTCAGCCTCTTTCGGTGCTTCCTTATACGTTTTTAAAAATGCTTTTGATAGTTTCATTTTTACAGTATGGTAATTATTTTAATTTTTAAAATTACCATACATCTCCTTTCCCAAAATTTTATATTTCTTTTATTTTATCATATCTTTATAAATTTATTCAATTAATAAATCACTTTAAATTTGTCTGCATTATTTTATTAAAGAGTCCTTTCATTCTTTCTTCAGTTCATTTTTATTAAATTTTATTTCAGAAACAAGTACAGAAAGCATTATTAATCCGGCTCCTGTTATTACTTTTAAAGTCAGAACTTCTCCAAGGAGAAAGAAAGCGAATAAAGGAGCAAACAGTGATTCTGTTGTCAATACTATTGAAGCTCTTGTAGATGTAGTCCATTTCTGAAAATAAGTCTGCAATAAAAAAGGAATTGCCGTTGAAAATATTGTCAGGTACAGTATTGCGATTAATGACATCCCATGCAACGGTTTTATTTCTTTCATCCCTGAAATAAATAAAAGATTTAACAAAAACAAGACTCCTCCCACTATCATCTGTATAAAAACAAGATTTAATGTATAAATCCTTTCACTATAATATCCTGTTGAAGCAACTTGTGCTGCAAAAAATACGGCACATATTATAGTAAGGATATCTCCCTTATTCAGACTTGTCAAATTCATATTATTATCAAAACTCATTATCCCTACGCCCAGTATACACAAAACTGAAGCCAGAAATGTTGATCTATCAGGCCTTTCTTTATATATAAACCAAAAGAAGTAAGGAACTATAACTACATTAATCGCTGTAAAAAAAGCATTGTTGCTTGCAGTAGTCATTGTCATTCCATAAGTCTGGAGAGTATAGCCGAAAAACTGAAACATTCCTATTATTATTCCTGCCTTTAGATCATACAATGTTATTTTCTTCATCTTTCTACCGAATATAATATAAAGAATTGAAAATCCTCCTAAAAACCTTATTGTAAGAAGATAGAAAGGATCTATTCCTTCATTTAATCCTATTTTTACAAAAACAAATCCTAACCCCCATAAAACCCCTACTAAAAGCAAGCCCATATCGGCATTGTGCCTTTTCATTCTCTCCAAAACTCCTTTCTCGAATAATTTTAATTTTTTATTATTCCATTATTTTTTTATGAAATTTCTCATAAATGTCTCTCTTTAAAAATTCGTTATCTATTTTACCGTTGTGTTCTTCAAGATAATTTATCACGTAATCTCTTATCAACTTTATTTCTTTAACATTTTTTACAATATCCGTAAGTAACATATCCGAAACTCCGCTTTGCCTTGTCCCGAGCATTTCTCCTGAATTTCTCAATTTCAAATCTTCTTCGGCTATTTTAAATCCGTCAGTAGTTTTTTCCATAATTCCGAGTCTTCTCATTGATAACTCATTATCAGTTTCCGACTCCAAAAAACAGTAAGACTGATGTCCACCCCTTCCTACTCTTCCTCTCAACTGATGGAGTGAAGACAGACCAAATCTCTGAGCATCTCTTATAACCATCACGGAAGCGTTAGGAACATTTACTCCCACTTCTATTACCGTTGTAGATATTAGTATATCAAGCTCATGATTTTTAAATTTTCTCATTATTTCCTGTTTTTCTTTATAATTCTGCCGTCCATGAATAAGGGCAGAACGTTTGTCAGGAAAAATTTCCTTATATTCTTGATAAGTTTCCTGAGCTGATTTTACATTTAATGTTTCACTTTCTTCAATTAAAGGAGAGACAACATATATCTGTCTTCCCTCTTTTATTTTTTTTTCAATGAACTTATACATTTTAGTTTTTTCTTCAAAATTTCTTATCCATTTGGTTTTTACAGGAGTCCTTCCGAGAGGAAGTTCATTAATAATGGAGACATCTAAGTCACCATATATTGTTAAAGCTAATGATCTTGGAATAGGTGTCGCACTCATTACTATTAAGTTCGCGATACTGCCTTTTTCCCTCAGAAGCTTTCTCTGTACTACTCCGAATCTATGCTGTTCATCTATGACTATGAGTCCCAATTTTTTGAAAACCACATCATTTTCTATAAGAGCATGAGTTCCTATAACAATATCCACAAGTCCGTTTTCTATTTCCAATAAAAGCTTTTCCCTTTTCTTTCCTTTCACACTTCCTGTCAAAAGTTCCACTCGCACATCGAGATTATTGAATATATCCACAATCCCCAGATAATGCTGTGTCGCCAATATTTCCGTAGGTGCCATTATTACTCCCTGATAGTTGTTTTCAGCCATATATAGGAGCATAATAAGTGCAACTACGGTTTTTCCGGAACCGACATCACCTTGAATAAGACGATTTACTATTTTCCCCGCTTTTAATTCTTTATAAATCTCACTTATTACTTTTTTTTGAGCTTTTGTCAATTCATATTCAAGGCTTTCTATAAATTTACTTACTAACCGTTTATTATCTTCCAATTCATATATATTATTATTCCCTTTATCTGTTTCAAATCTGTTTTGAAGTATCCCCATTTCAAGGAGCAAAATTTCCTCCATCATAAATCTTTTTTTTGCTTCTCTGCACTTTTCCATATTTTCAGGAAAATGTATATTCAACAAAGCATCTTTTCTTGGAAGAAGCTTCTCTTTTTCTATTAAATTCTCAGGAATATTTTCCTGTAATAAATATCCATAATCAAGTAATGCCTCATATATGATTTTTCTTATGGCTTCCTGTCTAAGTGAAGCTGTTGACGGATAAATTGGAAGTATCTGCTCATGTACGGATATTTCTTTTCCTGAATTTCCCGAGTATATTTTTTTATATTCCGGATTTACAATCTGAAATTTACCCGCATATTTAATCTTACCGTAAACTAACAGCTCATCTCCCACTTTTATATTATTTTTCATAAATTTATTATTAAACCAGACAAGTTCCATAATTCCCGTTTCATCTCTTAAAACTGCACGGAACATAGTTCTTCCTGCTTTTATATATTGATTTACAACATTTATGACAATACCTCTTATGATTGCAAATTCATCAGGAAGTATTTCAGCTATATTTTTATTTCCAGCTCTATCTTCATATGCTCTCGGAAAAAAATAAAGAAGGTCATATAAAGTATAAACTCCAAGTTTATTGAATTTTCCCGTTGTAACTTTACCTATCCCTTTAATTTTAAGTTCTTCCAAATCTTTGAATAGTAAATTATATGTAGCCATTTCACACTTCCATTTTTATTTTGTTTCTTTTTATATTATCACATTATATGTTTTTTGAAAAGATGGAGTTTTTAATTGTTATAGTTATTATAAAATTACATAATACTTATTATAGATAAAAAATAAAAATTCAGTTTTTATAGAGAATTTTTAAAATCTTTTCACAACCTTTTTTGCAAAAAAGGTTGTACCAAAAAACTTCCAACTTAAATTATTTCTCTCTCAAAAATACTTCATTTACTGAAAAATCACAAACTCACTTCGTTCAAACAGTGATTTTTCTTCACACTCATTCTCGTATTTTTTCGTTGAAATAATTTGAATGTTGGATTTGTTTTCTT